>CP002278.1:0-310835 GCA_000166095.1 Methanothermus fervidus DSM 2088
TTTAAGAGAATATATTAAAAATTGTTTATGTCTAGTCTCAACTATTAAGTTTATTTCTTCACTTTAAAAGAATTTACAGGTGATCAAATGTGTGGTATTGCAGGCTGTATACTAAAAGACAGTGAAGCTGCTCCAGTACTTCTAAATTGTTTAAAAAGATTGGAATACAGAGGCTATGACTCAGTGGGCATGGCAACGCTCAATGGTAGCAAAATATACATTAAAAAAGACAGTGGCAAAATTGATGAAGTAAGTAAAAGATTAAATTTTTTAGAATTACCTGGAAAAATGGGCATTGGGCATGTTAGATGGGCTACACATGGTCCTCCCACACAGTTTAATGCACATCCTCACTCAGATTGTAATAATGAAATAGTTGTTGTACATAATGGTATTATAGAAAATTTTAATGAACTAAAGAAAGAATTAATAAAAGAAGGTCATAAATTTAGATCAGAAACTGATACAGAAGTTATTGCACATCTTATAGAAAAATATTTAAAAGAAAGTAAAAATTTAGAAGAAGCTGCCCGAAAAACTGCAAAACGTCTTAAAGGTTCATATGCTTTATTAATAATGTCTGTACATGAACCTGATAAAATAATAGGCATGCGAAATGAAAGTCCCTTAGTTGTTGGAATAAGTGATCATGGACTTTTTTTAGCATCAGATATGCCAGCAGTCCTTGAACATACAAATAAATTCATCCATTTGGATGAGAGAGAAATGGCAATTATAACAAATGATGATGTGGTCATTAAAAATTTTGATGGAGAAATTATTAATAAAGAAATTAAAGAGGTTGACTGGACACCAGAAATGGCAGAAAAATCTGGATATGATCACTTTACAATAAAAGAAATTCATGAAGGACCTAATGCAATCAGAGAAACACTTAGAGAACTCAATGAAGTCAAAAAAGTTGCTAAAAAACTAAAAAATATAAAGAGAATATGTTTTGTTGCATGTGGAACTTCATACCATGCATCTTTAGTAGGTAAATATGTATTTGAAAAATTGTTAGGTATTCCAACAGACGTAATTTTAGCTTCAGAATTTAAATATTCTGTCAAGACCCTAGATAAAAATACATTGGTGATTTTCATAACTCAGTCAGGAGAAACTGCAGACACGATCAGTGCTATAAGGATGGCTAAAAATAAATCTAAAACATTAGCTATTGTTAACGTTGTTGGAAGCACGGCTACAAGGGAAGCTGAATATGTTATCTATACACGTGCAGGACCTGAAATAGGTGTTGCTGCCACAAAAACATATTTAACTCAATTGACATGCATCTACATGCTTGCAGCCTCACTATCAGGTAAAGATGAAATAATTGATTCCCTCAAAAAAATTCCTGAAATTGTGAAAAATACAATAAAATTAGAAAATAAAATAAAGAAAATTTCTGAGAAATACAAAGATGCTCATGATGTGTTTTTCATAGGAAGAGGTTTTTCATACCCAACAGCACTTGAAGGAGCACTTAAACTTAAAGAAATAAGTTATATTCATGCTGAAGGATATGCAGCAGGAGAACTAAAGCATGGTCCATTGGCATTAATAGAAGAAAATGTTCCTGTAGTTTCAATAGCACCTCCAGGAGAAAGTTATGATAAAACATTGGGAAATATAGAAGAAGTAAAAGCAAGAGGATCAAAAGTTATAGCACTTGGATCTAAAAATAACAAAGATTTAAAAGAAATTTCAGATGAATTCATACCAATTGATCCTAGTGTAGATGAATTTCTTTCACCATTAGTATACATAGTTCCTCTACAACTTTTTGCATATTACACTAGTGTTGGAAGAGGTATAGATCCTGATAAACCTAGAAATCTTGCGAAATCTGTTACTGTAGAGTAGTTTCTATTAGGTTGGGTTCTGATGAATATTTTTGATGATTTAAGTGGCGGAAAAAGTGTATTTAAAAACAAAAAATATTTAGATCATCGTTTTTTACCTGATAAGCTCCCACATAGAGAAAAACAAATAAAATCAATAGCAAAATATTGGAAAGAAGCTTTAGATGGAGTTACACCACCTAACATAACAATCTATGGTAAAACAGGCACTGGAAAAACCGCTGTAGCAAAATTTGTCATGAAACAACTGAAAGAAATAGCTGAACCTAACGTTAGAGTTGAATATATTAGATGTACAGATTATAGTACAGAATACCAAGTTCTTGCAAGACTTTGCCAACTAATGGGTAAAGATGTACCATTTAGAGGATGGACAAAAGCAGAAGTTATAAATGTTTTTAAAGATACATTGCGTAGAAATGTTTATGATGAGAAACCTATTTTGATTGTGATACTTGATGAAATTGATATATTACTTAGAAAAGATGGGGACGGACTTCTATACACACTAACAAGAACTGATAACATATCTATTTTGTCTATCAGTAACTACGTTGATTTTAAACGATTCATTAAACCTAGAGTAAAAAGTAGTTTACGCGACAGAGAGATCGTTTTTCCACCATATGGTGCAAATCAATTAGTTGATATTTTAGAAGAAAGGGCTGACATGGCTTTCAAAAAAAATGTATTAGAGGATGATGTAATACCTTTATGTGCAGCACTAGCAGCTAAAGAAGAAGGTGATGCAAGATATGCCCTAGATCTTTTAAGAACTGCAGGTGAAATAGCAGATGAAAGAGGCTCTGACATTGTTAAAGGTGAATTTGTAAGAGAAGCAAAAGAATACATCGAACATAATAAAATTGTAGAAATTGTTTCAACGCTCCCAGCTCAACAGCAACGTGTTTTAGAGGCAATACTTTATTTAACAAAAAGAAATGAAGAAATAACTTCAGGAAAATTATATGAAACTTATAAAAAACTTTCAAGAGGTAAAGATATTGTATCATACAGAAGAATATTTGACTTTATAAATGAATTGGAATTATTAGGTATAATTTCTACAAACACGGTTTCTAGAGGTAGAGGAAGAGGCAGAACCAATATAATAAAACTACAGTGTGATGTTTCACTTTTAGAAGATGCTTTATGGGTTATTTAATTAATAATTTTAATATAGCCATCCTAACAGGTACACCATAGAAGGCTTGTTTAAAATATTTTGCGCAAGGTAGATTATCTACTTCATAAGAAATTTCATCTACCCTTGGAAGAGGATGCATAACAATTAAATCTTTTCCTTCCAAAGTTTTTGCATCTATGTTATAGGCACCTTTAATTCTTGAATATTCTTGTGGATCTGGAAATCTTTCTTTTTGAATACGTGTAACATATAATACATCTATATCATCGATAACCTCATTCAAATTTGAAGTTTCGTTTATTTCAACTTCAAAATTTTTAAGATCTTCTATGATATCTTCTGGCATCTTAAGTTCAGGTGGAGAAACAAAGCTCATTTTAACATTAAACATTGCTAAGGCATGTGCCAATGAATGCACAGTTCTTCCATATTTTAAATCACCAAGAATTGCAACATGTAACCCATTTATTTTTCCAAATGTTCTTTTTATTGTATATAAATCAAGGAGGGTCTGAGTGGGATGTTGACCAGCTCCATCACCAGCATTTATCACAGGAACTTCAACAAGATCTGCTACATAGCGTGCTGAACCTTCTAATTCATGTCTTATCACTATAGCATCTGAATATTGTGCCACTGTCCTGGCAGTATCTGCCAAATTTTCACCTTTCATCGTTGAACTTGTCCTTACTTCAGAAAATCCGATTACTTTACCTCCTAATCTCTTCATGGCAGCTTCAAATGAAAGACGAGTTCTAGTTGATGGTTCATAGAACATCATGCCCAAAACTTTACCTTCAAGAACGTTTGAAGTCTTCTCTCCACGTGCTATACTTTCCATTTTTCTGGCGACCTTAAGTATAAGTTTAATATCTTTTTTTTCTAAATCTCTAATAGAGATAATGTCTTTTAATTTTAACATCTATAACACCCTAAATTCTAACGTTATTCCAAAAAAATATATAAAATTACTTTTAAAAATAGATTTATAAATTAAGAAGGAGAAGAAAAAGATGGTTATGATCAAACTTGACCAATGTGGACAGAGCAGTGCGGAAATATTACTTATTGTTGCTGCAGCATTAGCTTTAGTATTAATTGCTGGTTATGTTGCAGTTACAGTTTCAAAAACCGTTGGTGGGAATGTTTCAGACGTTGTCGACGCTGCAAGAAACTCTACATTATTAAAACTTGGTAGTAGTCCATAAATTTATTTTAAAACTTTAATTCCATTTTTAGTACCTACTAACACCTCATCAACATTCTTAGAAAATATTCCATTTTCAACCACACCAGGAATATTATTTAATTCCTTCTCCAATCTTGATGGATCTCCAATAGAATCAAATTTAACATCTATTATAAAATTACCATTGTCTGAGATCCAAGGAGTATATTTATAAAATCTTAACGATGGTTTTCCACCTAATTTCTTTATATTTTCACAGACCATACGTAGTGAAGATGGAATTACTTCAACAGGAACAGGTGATTTACCAAGCTCATCAACAATTTTTGATTCATCTACAATGACAATAAATTTTTTGGCAGAATAATCTACTATTTTTTCTTGTGTATGAGCACCTCCTTTTCCTTTAATTAAATTAAGCTTTTTGTCTACTTCATCAGCACCATCAATAGCAATGTCTACATCATGTTCTTCCAATGTTGTTAAAGGTATACCACAATTTTTTGCCAATAAAAATGATTGATAAGAAGTTGGAATTCCAAGTATATCTAACTCCCTTTCCTTTATCTTTTCCCCTAATTTTTCAATAAAATATCTAACTGTTGTGCCAGTTCCAAGACCAACTACTTGGCCATCTTTAATTCTTTTTGCAGCTTCATACCCAACTAATTTCTTTTGCAATGTTCGTGAGTCCATGGAATCCAACCTTTAATCTATTTTTAATAATACCTTAGTAAGATCGTAATTTTCTTGGCACTCATGAACTTTTCCTAGAACTTTTACTATGGTGCATCTATCTCCAGGAAACAATCCTTCTGGAAAACAAAATTTTCTTAATTTACAATGTTTGTTATTACATTCCTGTGGTGAATATACTATCGTCGAGCCTTCAAATGCTCTTTTTGAATCTATTAATGCAGTTATCTTTGCTTTTTCTACTTCAACAACTTTAACTTTACCTTCGTCATGAATTGGGCAATTGTGCGTTCTATCTTTAACATCTTTTATTATATACAATCTACCTTTTTCAAGAGGATTTATACAGACACTTCTATACCTACATCTTTGACATTCTTTGCTTGGACCACAAAATTTGAAAATTTTGCCTTTCTTTGCCAATTTTTTACCTATTAGTGTTATTAATCTCTCTTTTCCTTCCATTCTATCTCCTCTTCATTTTTTAAATTACTCCAGTTACTTCTGCCAATCTTTTTGCAGCTGCTCTTGTTAATCCTCTATCACCTAGAATAGTATATCTTTCCTTCCTAATTTTATGTGCCATTGTTAATGCTTCTATAATATATTCTGGATCAATGCCAAGCTCATATGCATTTGTAGGTGCATTAATTTTTTTAAGTGTATCTCTTATAAATTTCCAATCTTTACCATGTAAATACATCATCATTATTGTGCCCACTCCACATTGTTCACCATGAAGTGCTGGTTTGGGAGCAACAATATCCAATGCATGGCTAAACTTGTGTTCAGAACCGCTGGCAGGGCGACTGCTGCCAGCAATGCTCATAGCAATGCCACTACTTATCAATGCTTTAACAACTATCCTAGCACTTTCTTCCAGACCTTTTTTTATAGAATCAGCTGATTTTATTACCATTTTAGCAGACATTAAAGATAAAGCAGCTGAAGATTCACTATAGCGTTCATAAAGTAATCTATGCGCTAGTTTCCAATCTAAAACTGCGGTATAATTAGATATAACATCTCCACAGCCTGCAGCAAGAAATCTATATGGTGCTTTCCTTATTATGTCTGTGTCTGCTATTACTGCAATGGGAGCGTGTGCAGGAAGTGAAACGCTCCCTTTATCGTTTTTTATAGATGCTCTCGGGGAAGCAATGCCATCATGAGTGGCGGCTGTTGGAACGCTGATGAAATGTACGTTTGCATATTTTGATGCCATTTTGACAACATCTATAACCTTTCCTCCACCTACACCTAAGGCAATAGAGGTACCTTCCAATTTATTTTTAACCTTTTCTACAACATCTTTGGTAGCTTTTTTTACTTTTATGATATTAACGTCAAAGTTTTTATCCTTTAAACTTTCAGCAACTTTTTTACCTGCTATTTTAATTGTTTTTGGACCTGTGACTATTGTTGCTTTACCTTTAAATCTTAAATTTTTACAAATATCACCAACTTTTTTAATAACGCCAGGACCTGTGTGAATTTCTCTTGGAAGTTCTATTTTTTTTTGACGCATATTTTCCTCCCATTTGTTTATTTGACTCTCTTTAATCTTTTATTTTCAGTTATTCCTGGTATTCTACCTCTTTTAGCGATTGGTTTCCCTTCAACTTCCTTTATGTCCATTGTCATTTCAATTGGAGGTGCAGCTGAAATATACCAACCAACACCAAATGCATCAGCTCCAGCTTCACTAAGTGTCTTTATTTTTTCAGGGTTTAATCCTCCAGACACAAATATTTTCACATGTGAAAATCCTTCAAGATCTAATCTTTTTCTAACTTCTCGTACCAAATCGGGAGTAACACCGCCACGTTCTTTAGGTGTATCCAACCGGACTCCTTCTAGTTTTTTTCCTAATATTCTTGCAATATCTAAAGATTCTTGCGCCTCATCTTTAAAAGTATCAACTAATATTATTCTGGGTTCATCCTCAGGCATGACTTCATCATAAGCAGTGGCTATTTTTTCAGTACTACCTGCTATTAATATTGCTGCATGTGGTATTGTACCTAATGGTTTTATTCCAAGTATATCTGCAGCTAAAACACAACTAACTCCATCTACACCTCCCACTTTAGCTGACCTTTCCATAACAGGTGCTACAGATGGATGCACATGTCTTGATCCAAAACATACAACTGGTTTTTCTCCTGCAGCTTGTTTACATTTATAAGCTGCTGTTGCCCAACCAGATGAACTTGCCAATATTCCTAAAATTGCTGTTTCATATATTCCAAATTCTGAATAATTTCCTTCGATTCTCAATACTACTTCTTTTTTTGAAAATTTTTCACCTTCCTTCAAAGAATATATTTTACATTCAGAATCTTCCAATAAATTTAGAACCTCTTTTAATCCACAAAATATCCCTGATTCCCCTGCAAATACCTCTGCTTTAACCTCAGTATCTTCTAAATTAAGATGTTTTAATATTTTCATAGTTTTCAAAAAATATACATCAGTTACCTTTCCTTTTTTTATTTCACTGTGTTTTGCTGAAAAAAACAATCTATCTTCTTTCATCCTTTGCCAGCCTCCATAAAAAAATAAAATTGAATCATTTGATACAAATTATATTCTTATGACACACATTTAAAAATTTTGTTAAAAAATTTATAAAAGAGAACCAAATTTCTCTATAAATATCTTTTTTATTTTTTGTGCTAAGAATAGATAGGAGAATACAACAATAAGTAAAAATGGGAAATATAGCCAAGGTAATGGATTCATAGAGAACATCCTACCTATAATTGTAAATGGTATTAAAGTTCCTATAGTAATTCCTGTCAAACTTAAAAATAGTAATGGTCTTCCTGGCATGCTTTGTAAAAATGGAACTTTTTCAGTCCTAAGGGTATGGACAACTAAAGTTTGTGTCCATAGACTTTCAACAAACCAACCAGTTTGAAATGTTGAAATAAATTCATGCATCAAAGTTCTGGGTAAGTGGAAATAACTATTCCCTACAACAAATGGACAAATAATGAAAAACATTACGACATACGTAATTATGTCAAAAATTGAACTAATAGGGCCAAACCATACCATGAAATTACTAATCTTAGGTACACTCCATCTTCTAGGTTTTTTTATGTATTTTTCATCTACATTGTCCCAGGGCATTGATGTCATTGATAAATCATAAATTAAGTTAAGTAATAGAAGTTGTAGTGGTAGCATTGGAATGAATGGTAAAAAAGAGCTTGCTACAAGTACAGAAAATACATTTCCAAAATTTGAGCTTGCAGTAATTACTATATATTTACTACTATTTGCAAAACTTTTTCGACCTTCAATTATAGCTCTTTCCAAAACCATAAGATTTTTTTCCAGCAATACTATGTCTGATACTTCTTTTGCAGCGTCTACACCAGTATCTACAGATATGCCTACGTCAGACTCTCTTAATGAAGGTACATCATTAACACCATCGCCTAGATATCCAACAACATGTCCTCTTTTTTTCAGTGCTTTTATGATTTTCAATTTTTGTTGAGGAGAAACTTTTGCAAAAATTGTTATATCTTCCACAACTTCAACTAATTCATCAAAACTCATGTCTTCTATTTCTTCTCCTAGTAAAATTCCCTTAATTGGAAGATTTACCTCTTTACAAATTTTCTTTGTAACAATTTCGTTGTCACCAGTGAGAATTTTTACATCTACTCCATGTTTTTTCAATGCTTTTATTGCAGGTAGTGCAGATTCCTTTGGAGGATCTAAAAAAGCTATGAAACCAAGAAGTATCATATCTTGTTCATCTTCTGAAGTAATTGTCTTTTTATTTAATTTATTTTTCTTAGCTACAGCTAAAACTCTCATGCCATCTTCATTTAAGTCTTCAACAATCTCTAAGGCTTTTCTAACCATTTCTTTTGTCAATTTTACGATTCTATTATTATATTCAACCCATTTGCAAATAGAAAGTAATTCTTCTACTGCACCTTTTGTAACTAATAAATTTCCACCATCGCCTTCTTTGTCTTTAAGTAATACAGAAATTCTACGTCTTGTAAAATCAAAAGGAATTTCATCTAATTTTTTAAACTTACTCTCTAAACCATTAAATTTTCTTTCTCTGCCATATTTTAATATTGCATCATCCAATGCACTTTTTAATCCTGTTTGATAATAGCTGTTTAAATATGCATATTTCAGAACGTTTTCATTTTCTTCTCCAGAAATATCCACATGTTTTTCTACAAATATTTTATTTAAAGTCAGTGTCCCGGTTTTATCTGTACAAAGTACGTCCATATTTCCAAAATTTTGTATAGAATCCAATTTTTTGACGATAGTTTTACGTTTTGCCATTTTTATTGCACTTTTAGCCAAGTTTGCTGTTACAACCATGGGCAGCATTTCAGGAGTTATTCCAACGCCAACTGCTAAAGCAAACAACAATGAATCTAACCAATCATGCTTTGTAAAAAAATTTATAATGAAAACTAGAGGAACCATCACTGTCATGAATTTTATTAGAAGTTTTGTTACATCTACAACATCTCTTTCAAAAGTCGTAGTAACCTTTTTACCAACTATAGATTTTGTTATTGAACCAAAGTAAGTATTTTTCCCTGTTGACACAACTACTGCTGTTGCATATCCGCTTATAACATTAGTACCCATAAAACATATGTTATCTAATTCACCAATGCTTAAATGCTTTTTTCTTATTTTTTCTTCACTTAATTTAGGACATTTTTCTACAGGTTCTGATTCACCTGTTATAGTGGCTTCATTTATAAATAAATCTTTAGATTCGATAATTCTAACATCTGCTGGGATCATGTCTCCTGCAGATAAATATATAATATCTCCAGGGACTAATTTTTCCATTTTTATCTCTTTTTTTCGACCATCCCTAATAACTGTTGCAGTAGTGTAAATTAAAGATCTTAATTTCTCAGCTTCAATATTTGATGTATATTCCAGTGTAAAACGGAGTAACACACTTACAGTTATCATTATTGCCACTATAATTATAGTCCTCCAATTTTCTTCGCCAGGAGGTGCAAATAAAATATCAGTGACAAAAGATGCTAAACCTAATATTATCAAAACCATAATAAATGGATGTATAAATGCATCCAATAATTGTTTATACCAGGGGTCTGGTTTTTCACGAGGTAATTCATTTGGACCATATTTTTCTAACCTTTTACTAGCTTCTTTTTCTGTTAAGCCATCTTTTGACGTGTTTAGCTCTTTTAAGATATCCTTTATGTTTTTCTTTGCAACTTTTGTTAATTTTTCAAGCCTGATGTCACTACCATCCATTTTATCACATTTACTTTTTGTTTCCCATAAAATTAAAATAATAAAATCCATCAACATATATAGTTTTTTGAGGATCGATTATTTAGACGGAAGGTGGCAATAAGTGAAAGCTGTAGCTATTGGTGCAGATATTTCTATTAACGATGTAAATTGTAGTAAACAACTTATTTATAATTTAGAGAAGGACGTATCAACATTGATGGACATTGGTGCTGAAAAAGCTGCTTTAACTAACATAACTGGAGATGACGTTGTTATAACTGCATTTGTTGAAGATAACTTGGTAAAAAAAGTAAATAGGGAAATTGTAAAGATTTTAATTGAAAATGCTGAGGATATTGGTGACATTGCCGGAATTTCTTCAGACCCAAAAAAGGCTGGTGAAGGAATATCATATGCCGAAGCAAAAGCACGTAAAGATAGATACCATGATGCTATTATAGTCTCATTTGATACTTATGGTGGAGAATCTATTGTAAATAAAGTTGCTAATTCTGTAATATCTGCAGCTGAGGGCATGGAAGGAGTAACAGATGTTAGTCAAAAAATAAATTCAAATGTAAAGAACATACCTGGAGTAGGATATGTATCTGGAAATACTGATGATCCAGTTGTAGTTGCAACAATTGAGGACATGAAAAATATTGGCACCGTAGCTGGAGCAATGATAGGTGCGGCAATAGGCAATGAAAATGTTTATTTAGTTAAAAGAGCCTCGCCATCATATGTCATCCCCGGCAGTGTTATTTTTACAATAACTGCTTTTATGAATGGCAACGTTATAGATTTAGCAGTTCCATTTGAACATAGATTTAAACTTCTCAAACCTTAATAAAGGAGGAATCAGGTTGATAATTCTTGATGAAAATGTAAGATGCCTTGTGCAAGGTATTACTGGTAGACAAGGATCTTTTCATACAAAACAAATGCTTGAATATGGTACAAAAATAGTTGCTGGTGTAACGCCAGGAAAAGGTGGAAAAAAGGTTGCGGGAGTGGATGTATATAATTCAATAGAAGAGGCAAAAGAACATGTGGATGTAAATGCATCAATAATCTTTGTTCCTAGTCAATTTGCTAAGGATGCTGCATTTGAGGCAATAAAACACTTGGATCTAGTAGTAATTATAACTGAGCACATGGTTTCTCATGATACTATGGAAATTATTGAATATGCAAATAGAATGAATACTATAGTGATTGGACCAAACACTCCTGGTATAATCACGCCAGGTGTAGGTAAACTAGGAATAATGCCACATCATATTTTCAGAGAAGGTAATGTAGGCATTGTGTCACGTAGTGGAACTCTAATGTATGAGTTTGCAAGTAAAATAACAGAGGCTGGGTTTGGACAGAGCACATGTTTAGGAATTGGCGGTGATTTAATAACTGGCTTAGATTTTGTCGATGTACTTAGAATGTTTGAAAAAGATCCTGACACTGATGTTGTATTATTGATAGGTGAAATTGGCGGTGATGCAGAAGAAAGAGCCGCAAAATATATAAATAAGATGTCAAAACCTGTTATTGCATTTATAGCAGGATTTACAGCACCTCCAGGTAAGAGAATGGGTCATGCTGGAGCGATAATTGAGGGAGGCAAAGGAACTGCAGAAAGTAAGATAAATGCATTGAAAGATGCAGGTGCGTATGTTGTAAAAAAACCTTCCGAAGTGGTTGATATTATTAGAGAGATGTGATGAAAATGAATGAAAAAGAGGTTTTAAAAAAATTATTAAAAGGCGAAATTAAATTATATGAAGTTGATAAGTATTTATCAGCAGATAAAGCAACCAAAGTTAGAAGAAAATTTATAGAAGAAGTTACAGGGACAAAATTAGAACATGTATCTAAATATACCATTGACATGGAAAATGCATTGAGAAAAAACATTGAAAATAGTATAGGGGCTGTACAAATACCCCTAGGAGTTGCAGGGCCACTGAAGATAAATGGAGAATATGCAAAAGGAGAATTTTATGTTCCATTAGCTACATCTGAAGGGGCATTAGTTGCTTCAATTAATAGAGGTTGTTCAGCAATAACAGAGTCTGGAGGTGCAAAAACAAGAATAATCGGAGACAAAATGACAAGAGCTCCTGTAATCAAAACAAAATCTGTAGTTGAGGCTGTTAAGTTAAAAAAGTGGATTGAAGATAATTTTGATAGATTGAAGGCAGCAGCTGAATCAACGACACGACATGGAAAACTAATAAAAATAGATCCAATTCTCATTGTTGGTAATTATGTTTTTCCAAGATTTGTTTTTACAACAGGGGATAGTATGGGAATGAATATGGTAACAATTGCAACCGAAGAAGCTTTAAAAATTTTGGAGAATGAAACAAATGCTCATGTTGTATCACTCAGTGGAAATGTATGCACAGATAAAAAACCAGCTGCAATAAATTTAATAGAAGGACGAGGCAAAAGTGTTGTAGCAGAAGTTACTGTGCCAAGAGATATTGTAAAAAACAAATTAAAAACAACTCCAAAATCTATTGTTGAAGTTAACATGGCTAAAAATTTTGTAGGATCAGCGATTGCAGGAAGTATGGGATTTAATGCTCATTATGCCAACATGATAGGTGCATTATTTTTAGCTACAGGTCAAGATGAAGCTCAAATTGTTGAAGGTAGTTTAGGAATAACAGTTGCAGAAGAAAATGAAGATGGAGATTTATATTTCTCTGTTACATTGCCTGACGTGCCATTGGCAACAGTTGGCGGAGGCACTGGCTTAGAAACAGCACAAGAGTGTTTAAGTATTATGGGTGTAAAAGGATCAAACAAAGTGCAGAAATTTGCTGAGATAATGGCTGGAGTAGTTTTAGCTGGTGAATTATCTTTAATGGCTGCATTGGGTGCCGGACATCTTGCAAGAGCTCATAAAGAGCTTGGAAGAGGATAAGTGAGAAATGAAGTTTATAAAAGAATTTTTTGGGATGAGTCGCTATATTGCATTGGGGACTTTGGATGGAATACTTGCAGTTATGGGCATTGTTTTAACAAGCAGTGGAATTTCAGGATCTGTCAGCCATATGCCTAATTATGTAATAGGATTAACAGGGTTAAGTGGTGGGATAGCATTAGCAATGTCAAATGCCTTTGGATCTTTTTTAGGAGAAAGAGCTGTTGAAACAAGGACACTAAGAGAACTTGAAAAAAAAATGCTGGTGGAAAAAGGAAAATTAGATGGAACTGTAATACATGAACAAGCAAAACATAGGATATATATGAGTGTGTTTGTTCATGGATTTTCAAGCTTTATCGGAGCCTTTGTTCCAGCATTGCCTTTTTTGTTATTAAATGATAGAATTGTAGCTACAATGGTAACACTCTTGTTAAGTATGATATCATTGGGGCTTCTTGGTATTTATCTTGGAGTTGTAGCTAAAGAAAATGTGTTAAAAACCTGTATTGAAGTTTTAGCTCTTGGAACTCTCATAGGTTTGATTGCATCCTTTTTGGGTGCACTTCACTAGTTTTTCCCTGATTCCAATCTTTTTAAATATTTCATCGACATCGACTTCAGTTTAAAACATCCATCTTTTAATAAAGGCACTCCCTGTGTTACTATCGGCAAATTAGATATTTTCATCATACTTATATTAAGATCTCGGTAACATGCCACTCCAAGAACAGCTTTACATTTATTTTCTTTGAGAATCCTTTTAGCAAATGATGATCCTGGGACTATAAATACTCTATATCCCACTTCTTCTGCTTTTTTCTTTATTAATCCAATTACACAATGACCACAATTTTTACACTCTAAACCATTTTTTGATAATTTTGCCTTACATTTTGGATCTCTTAAACAATGAGGCAATATTAACAATTTATCTTTGTTATCTATTTTTTTAAATTTATTCTCATTGATTTTATTCCTTACTTCAACACCTATTTGATCTATTATATCTTCATTTATTCCACATAATTTAGCAAATTTTTTAAATGCACCATAGAAAACATCTAAAGTAAAAAGAAGTAATTTAGGAAATAAAAGCTTATTTTTTCTTAATAAAATTTTTCCTAAAATGAGACTTAATATTAAAAGTATTAAAAGAGCAATACTGCCAAATATTACTGTTATTCCAATTATTTCATATATTGTCATAATTTATCTTTTTTTATCTTTACACTATTTAAATTTCCCCTAATTTCAACTTCACCATTTTCATTGCCTATTATTGTTATACCAGATAATTCCTCAGTAGAACAAAGTAAATCTTGTTTTGGATGCGTACCTGGAGTTATATTACAATTTAAGCGTATCTGAGGATTAATTGAAACAACCATTTTTAATCTTTTTGAAATTGGATGGTTTGGTGGAAGTACTATTAGAGGAGATTTCAATTCATTGATTAGGTGATACATGCATTTAATACTTCTTTTTCCTTTCTCACTATTTTCAAAAACAGAAAATACAATTAAATATTCTTTACTAGGATATATTACAACTTCTTCATTATTTGGCAAAGCCATGTATATTCTTTTAGAAGTAGGCCTAGCTATACCTACAATGCCATCTCTACCTTCCAAAAATAATATTTCGGAATACCCTAATTTAAACTTCATTTATTCTGAACATTTTACGTTTTCAGATTGACAAGAAGGACATACTATTTTTTTACCTACACCTTTAAAGGTATTTCCACAATCTAAACATTTACATTTTTTTGTTTTTAGTTTACCTAAATCTACATCAATTGTTGGTCCACCTGTACTGCACATTCTTTAACACCTATAATTTTTAATAATTTTTGAATCTCTTAACATTTAATTTTTTTGTTTTTATAAGATATAAGACAACATTTAGAATTACTATGGATGGAAAAGTTATTACAGAAATTAATTATGGAAGATATAATCCACTGAATATTTGTTATACCTCTATGGCTTATAGCATTGATATTAGCATTGATAATCTATAGAATTATCAAAAAAAAGACGAGAAAAGGCTAAAACCAAGAAGTAAACTTATTTTCTTTTTCTAATTTTTTTTGAATATTAAAATAGTATTTTTTATGAATAGTAAACTATATATATGTTTTTGAATATATATTCAAAACGTGATTAAAATGCCAAACGGAAGAGGAAGAGCTGGTGGTGGAAGATTTGGTCCACCAAGAGCTTGTAAATGCCCAGTTTGTGGTAAAGAGTTTCCAAAAGTTCCTGGAAAGCCATGCAGATCTGAAAAATGTCCAGACTGTGGTGTAAGATTAATAGCAGTAGATTAGGAGGTGATAATATATGTACAGAAGATTCTTTAGGGGTTTAAGGTACATAGGTCCTTGCAGATGTGGATTTGGCCCACACGCATTTTATGAAGATGTAAGAGGAAGAATTTACCATGTATCAGAATTGTACCCACGTTATTACCCAGAATTCTACAAAGAAGAAGATATAAAAAGAGAACTTGAAGCATTAAGAGAAGAAAAAAGGTGGATAGAAGAAAAAATAAAAGAACTAGAAAAGAGAATTAAAAAAGAATAAATTACATATCTATCTTTACAGTGACAGATTCTGAAGAACCTCCAAAACCATGCGCAACCATACTATGTCTTCCAGGGCCGCCAGCCACTACTACAATAACATCATCAGGAGAACGAGTAATAGGAACTTCCCCATTTTTTAACCATTTTTTATCAAGTTTTCTTCCACCTCTGTCAGCTAATTCTGCTGGTACTAATGCATTTTCATGTACATATTCTTTTATATCTTCTTTTTCCCATCCATCTTTTTTTATTATTTCTGCATGTTCTGGACCTATTATTAATAATATTTCACCAGGTACATGACTATTATTACATCCTGCTGTTGATGCAGTATGTATTATTGTATCTAACAAATCTTCAGCCTTTTCACTTCTATGATCATTAACATTTTGTGGAGACTCAACGCCAATTACAGTCACAGTATTATCTTTTCTAGAAAATCCTCTTTCTACATGTAAAGGGTCCCAGGGATTTTCTTTTTCATTTTCTGCAAAACAATAACTATATTTTGCTGGTGAACCATGTGTTGCATGATCTCCAATACCAGGAACTGCACCAGCAATGTTTATCAAACATAAACGTATTGCACGACCTACTGTGGCATTTGCAATACTTCCAGGGCCTAAACATCCAACACCTGAATTGAAACCAAGTTTATCACAAATTGGTCCATTCAATATCGCACATATCGCTACAGGATGTGTAGTTGCGTTTATTGCAGGTAAATTAAATTTATCTTTGGACATTGCAATAATAATTGCTTCTAGTATAGGCATATAATTAGGTAGGCATCCTGCCATCACAGCATTTATAGCAATTTTTTCTACAGTTGCTTTACCATACCTGGGTGGCAATACTGCCAATAAATCTTCGGGTTTCCGCTTTGTATGTCTGTAAAATCTTTCAACACGTTCCCTTGTTGGAGGAATTATTGGCAAACCATCAGTATAGTTTTTCTCATAAAAATCCATATTTATCTTCTCTAAAGTATCCATCTCAAACTCTAGATTAAGATCACAAATACATTTCTTCATTTTATCACCAAGTAGTACAATAATATTGATATCCCAACAATCCAACAATAATATGAAAATATTGTAAAGCTTCTTTTTGGAGCAATTTTTAGTATAGTTCTAACTGCAACATATACTGCAATTGCAGTTGCTATAAGCCCACCTAAGTATGCACCTCCCATCAACCAAAATCCTAGAGTTATTTCTTTAAGTTCAACAATTAATGCCCCTAATATTGCAGGTATAGATAATAAGAAACTATATCTGGCAGACAATTCTCTTTTAAGACCTAAAATTAGTCCGACAGATATTGTTGATCCTGAACGTGATATTCCGGGGGTTAAAGCACAAGCCTGAGCTATGCCAATTAGTAAAGCATCTTTAATACCCATATCCTTTGCAGATCTTTTTTTATTCTTAATTCTTTTTCCTACTTCCTCTCCAATATATAAAAGTAGACCAGTAAATATTAACAATAATCCTATGGTAAGTAAGTTAGGGTTACTAAACAACTTTTCAAAAAATTTTTTGGAGGTAGTTCCAAGAATACCTGCTGGAATTACTCCAATTAATATCAACCATGCTAATTTCTTTTCTTCATTTTCTCTAAATTCTTTTCTAAATCTGCCTTTAAATACATCTAAAATACTTTGAATGAAAGCCCTTGTTAATCTTATTATATCATTTTTGAAATAAAAGAATTCAGCTATTACACTACCTATATGTACTACCACAGCAAAAGCAAGCGTCATTTGTATACCTAGGAAGTAAGAGACTAAAATTACATGTGTTTTACTACTAACAGGAAAAAACTCTGTTAATCCTTGTACAATTCCAAGTAGTATTCCATCGAATACATTCATGATATCACCATATTATCTTGTTTGAATTAGGTTATATCTAATCCAGATTCCTCACACCTTTATTTATAATTTTCCCTTTGAGAAAAATATTAAAAAGGTGTATTCATGAAATCAAAAATTAGAGAAGCTATAGATGATTTAATTTTAGACATGGAAATTAGGAACTATTCTGATGGTACAATAAGAACTTACAGCTATATTTTAAATTCATTTCTAAGGTTTATTGAAGATAAAGAAATTAATAAAAAACGTGATTTAATAAAACAAATGAAGAGATACCTGGTTTTACTTAAAAGAAAAAATAGATCTGAAAGATATAGACACCTAGTTGCAGTAGTTTTTAGAAATCTTTTAAAAACTTTAAACATGGATCCTAATAACCTAAAAACACCTAAAGTTCCTAAAAGCATACCTAAATCAATATCAGAAAAAGAAGTAAAACGATTGTTTAAAGCAGCTGAAAAATTGAGAGATAAAGTTATACTAATGCTACTGTATAAAACAGGATTGCGTGTTTCCGAATTAGTTAATTTAAAGTTAAAAGATATAGATTTTACTGATAGAAGTATAAAAGTTCGTGGTAAAGGTAATAAAGAACGCGTAGTGTTTTTTGATGAAGAATGTAAAACATTGTTGGAGAAATATATTAAAAATAACAGTGTAAACGAAAAGTTAATTGACATATCAGTTAGACAAATACAAAGGATCGTTAAAAAAACTGCAAAAAAAGCTAAAATTAAAAAAAGAGTAACCCCTCATGTTTTGCGCCATAGTTATGCAACTCATTTATTAGAGAAGGGATTAAACATCAGATATATACAAAAACTTCTTGGACATTCAAGTTTAAGTACAACAGAGATCTATACAAAAGTAACTAATAAAAAACTGAAAGAAAAGTATGATAAAATATGGAATAGATAAGTTAAGATGATTTGTATCTCTCTATGGCTAGTTTAATAGCACCCACTACAGGTTCATTCTTTAATAATATGAACTTTGCATCCTTTGCTTCTTCTTTAATTCTCCTTTTCACGACACTTAAAAAAATTTTTGAATTAAACATGCCGCCAGAGAGTACTACCGGGAATTCTTCATTTTTAAAATTCAGTTTTTTAATCACTGTTATAGCCATTTTTGAAACTTCTTCAGCAGCCTTAATCAAAATAGACTTGGAAAAATTATCTCCTTTTTGTGAGAACTGATCAACAAATTTTGAAAGTGATGCGACCTTCTCAATAAAATCCTCACTATAAAATTTTTGATATAAATCCTGACCATTTTTTATTTTTAATTTTCTAAAAATAAAATTCTTTAATTTTAAATTTTTTCTTCTACCATCTAAGCTTTTTGCTATTTCCTCCAAAACCTTTCTACCTACCCAAAATCCAGAACCCTGATCTCCAAATAGCCAATCCCAACCTCCAGAAATTTCTTCTCTTCCTTTTTTCCATCCCATAGATATTGATCCAGTTCCAGCAATTACAACGATTCCATCTTTTTTATCAGTCCCTGCTCTAAATGCTATTATTTGATCACCTTCAACATCTATTGGAAATTCAAATTTTTTCCTAAGATATCTCTTTATTTTTTCCTTTTTTATTTTATTTCTTTCTAATCCACCAGCCAATCCAACAAACCCATAATTAATTTTTTTACTTCTTGATATTTTTGATATTGCTTCTTCTAAATTAGAAATGGCTCTCTTAAATCCTAATTTATTTATATTGCTACCTTTTGTTTTTATTTTTTTCACAATTTTCCCATCTAAATTTGCTAATGCTACAGTTGTTTTTGTTCCCCCGCCGTCAACACCTATAACATATTCATCTCTCAAAATTAAACTACCTCCTCATAAAAATTTAAAATAAAAATTTAATTAAAAGTTATAGTATCATCAAGTGTTGACTGGTGTGAGAAAACATGTATAGATATGTTGCAGTGGGAGGCACTTTTGATAAGCTCCATATAGGTCATAAGCGGTTGCTTCAAACAGCATTTAAAATTGGGAAGAAAATACTTATTGGAGTAACATCAGATGAATTTGCATCTAAAAAAGGAAGCGACGTGGATCCTTATAATTTAAGGGTAAAAAATTTAAAAAAATTTCTTTCAAAATATAAGGGCAGGTATGAATTAAAAAAATTAAATGATAGGTATGGACCAACTATATATGATGAAAAAATTGATGCAATCGTTGTAAGTAGAGAAACTGAAGCAACAGCACACGAAATCAACAAAATAAGAAAAATAAAAGGAATGAAAAAATTAGATATCATTGTGATAGATATGGTTTTAGCTGAAGATGGGAAACCTATTTCATCAACAAGAATCAGAAAAGGAGAAATTGATAAAGAAGGAAGGTTAAAAAAGGTAAAAGTTGTTGTTGGATCTAAAAATCCTGTAAAAATACAGGCAACAAAAAATATATTTAAAAAGATTTTTAAGGATAGAGAAGTTGTAGTGGATTCTAAGGATGTAAATAGCGGTGTATCTCCACAGCCAATAGGTATAGAAGAAACTATAACTGGAGCCATTAATAGAGCAAAAAATGCATATTCTCAAGAATATAATTTTAGTGTTGGTATAGAAGCTGGTTTAGTTGAAGTTCCAAAAACAATAACAGGTTTTATGGATATTCAGTGGTGTGCAATATATAATGGAGAGAAGGTTACTTTAGGTGCTAGTGCAGGATTTGAGTATCCTCCTTTTGTGATAAAAAAAGTTATGGAAGGTAAAGAAGTTGGTGAAATAATGGAGAAATTTACAGGAATAAAAAATTTAGGAGAAAAAGAAGGAGCTATCAGTTATCTATCCAAAGGCTTGCTAGACAGAGTTGAAAACACAGAACAATGTGTACTTACAGCAATGATACCTTGGATCAATAGAGATTATTATTTATCATCTCCACGATAATTATCCGCCACCTTGTTCTTCAGGGTTTGGAATGTTGTTGATGGGGGTATTATTAATTGGAATATTATCAATTGGATTATCACCTGGAATATTAATAATTTATGTTTTCTATCCTTTCCCTAATGTCAACGAATATTTTTTGTATACCTTCTCCTCCTCCACTTTGTGTAGAACTAAACAATCCCGCCACAAAAAACAAGCCAAATAAAATAACTAACGCAGCTAATACATAAACAACTACTTTTTCCATAGAAAATACCTCCAATCAATATTAAAAATAAATATTGTTTAGTTCTTTATATAAAATTTTTATGTCGCTAAATTATCGTTTAGCGACAAACTAAAAATCTTAAAGTCGTACATATGAAATTTTTAGAAGGTCTAACAACAAATTTTTATTGTTGATATTTTTTAATGGTTCATGATAATTTTTTGTAATAAAAATTAAGAGGTACAGAACCAATGGTAGTCCGTGAACACAATGTAGTCATAAAAAATCCAAAAAATGTAAGTGTTAGATTTGCAATCTGTTATCCTAATGTCTATAAAGTTGCAATGTCTTCATTAGGATTTCATATATTATACAATCTCTTAAATTCAAGAGAAGATGTTTGGTGCGAAAGAATTATTTATCCTTATTCAAAAAGTCTAGAATCAGGCACTTATCTTAAAGATTTTGATATTGTAAGTTTTACTGTGCAATATGAGGAAGATTATTTTAATGTTCTTAAAATGCTAAAAAGCAGCGGTATAAAGCTTGATAAATCAGAAAGGGATGAAAACGATCCGCTTATTATAGCTGGAGGCCCTTGTTTAACTTCAAACCCATTACCAATGTCAAAATTTATTGATTTATTTGTTATAGGTGAAGGAGAGGAGGTTTTAAATAAAATAGTTGACACTTATTTGGAATTGGAAAATCCAAGAAAAGAAATTGATGTATTTGGAGAAATAGAAGGTGTATATATACCAGATAAACCTGTGAGGAGAGTAATTGTAAAAAATATGGACAAAGCATGTCATCCTATCTATCAAATTGTACCTGAAACTAAGGATAGAAGATTTATACCTGCGCTAGGACATTCGTTTTTACTAGGAGTTTCAAGAGGATGTACACGTGGTTGTAGATTTTGCATGACAGGTTATATATATAGACCAAGACGTGAAACTTCTTTAGGGAAATTAATTAAGATAGCTGAGAGAGGTAGGGAAGTTACTAACTTAAATAAGATATCTTTAATAGGATCTTCAGTTTCTGATTATTCAAAAATTGAAAAATTATGTGAGAGTTTATTTGAAAGAAATTTTAAAATTAGCATGCCTTCTCTTAGAATTGATAGTCTTTCAAATTTTTTAATAAAAATTTTAGCTAAGAGCGGAACAAAAACAATAACACTTGCTCCAGAATCTACGTGGAATGTAAGAAAAATTTTAAATAAAACAATAACAGATGAAAAGGTTTTTGAAGCTGTTCAGAATTCTATAAAGGCTGGATTAAAAATAAAAATGTATTTTTTAGTGGGAGTTCCAGGAGAAGATATTAAAGAAGTTCTTGAATTCATGCAAAAATTGCTTCGTATAGGGAAATATAGGATCAATTTCAGTGTTAATCCATTAATACCAAAGGCCCACACACCATTCCAATGGGTAAAATTCGATTTCGAAGATATAAATAAAAAAATAAGGTTCATGAAAAAAAAGTTGAGATATAGGGCTAAATTTGGAAATCCAAAATTGGCATTGATTCAATATGTACTTTCAATTGGAGGAAAAGACGTTGGTGAATTATTGGAGAGATCTGTAAAATCCAGAATATCATTCAGGGAATGGATGAAAAAAGCTAAGCCTTGGAATGTAGACGATGAATTGCCCTGGAAAAATATAGATGTTGGTCTGAGAGACGATTTTATTTTGGAGGAATATTACAAAATGAAAAAAGGTGAGATAACTCCTTGGTGTGAAGAAGGAGTGTGTTATGGATGTCAAAAAAAATGTTTGCTAAAAGAATCGAAAAAGTAAAGTTATCAGAAGTTAGGAAGATGTTTGATTTAGCTGAAAAAAAACAAGACATTATAAATCTTGGTATTGGAGAACCTGATTTTGGAATACCACCACATGTTAAAGATGCAATAAAAGATGCTCTTGATGAAGATTTCACACATTATACACCTAACTTGGGAATTTATGAATTAAGAGAAGCAATTGCAAGAAAATTAAAAAAAGAAAATAAAATAAATACTGATGCGGAATCAATAATGGTCACTGCTGGAGCTAGTGAGGCTCTCTATATTCTTATAAATATTTTTGTTGATAATGGAGATGAGGTATTAGTACCAGATCCTGGATTTTTATCTTATGATGCATGTGTAAAACTTGCTGGTGGAAAAACAGTTTCAATACCTTTAAAATCAGAAGAAAATTTTAGGGTAAATCCAGACGTGGTTGAAAATCTTATAACAGATAATACCAAACTTATAATACTTAATTCGCCATCTAATCCTACAGGGAATGTTATGGATAAAGATGATGTAAAGGCGATTGCAGAAATTGCAGAAGATAATGAAATATTTATAATTTCAGATGAAGTTTATGAGAAAATAATATATGAGAAAAAACATTATAGTCCTAGAAAGTATACAGAAAATGCTTTTATTGTAAATAGCTTTTCTAAAACATATGCAATGACAGGATTGCGTGTTGGATATTTTGTTGCTTCTCCAGAAATAATAAACAAAGCATTGAAGATTCATCAATACAATGTTGCATGTGCACCATCAATATCACAAATTGCTGCACTTTCAGCATTAAAGGGTCCACAGAAATATGTTGTAGAGATGGTGGATAAATTTAGAAAGAGGAGAGATTTTATAGTTGAAAGATTAAATGAAATTGGTATTAATTGTAAAAAACCAGAAGGAGCTTTTTATGTATTTCCATATGTTGGAGATGAATTAAATTTCACAAAAAATGCTCTTGATGCTGGTGTTGCAGTTGTACCTGGTAGAACATTTGGTAAATATGGAGCAGGACATGTGAGAATATCATATGCTACTTCTTTAAAAAATATTGAAGAAGCAATGAATAGAATTGAGAAAAAGATGAAAAGATAAGAATGAAATGGGCCGGCGACGTTGGAGGCTTCCCGCAACTAACGTTGCAGTACCACCTCCAACGCAGGGGGGCTTAACTTCTGAGATCGGAACGGGTTCAGGTGTGGCCCCCCCGCTATGGTCGCCGTACCCTTCTAGGTGCATAGGTAGTTCGTGGATATCACCTGTAGGGAACTGGTCCAAGGTTTTCGGGGTGTTGGGAGCGGCAGGCTAAGCCTCTCGGCTTTCGCCTCGAGGCTTACACCTCCGCCCCATCAAACGCCTCTTTTAGGCGCCCCCTTATGGCTGCCTATTTTCGGGGGGTGCTTCAGGCTTAGATGCTTTCAGCCTTTATCACCCGGCGCGTAGCTGCCCGGCGTCGCCCTGTCGGACGACCGGTACACCAGAGGCGCCGGCGGCCCGTTCCTCTCGTACTAGGGCCACCTTCCCCTCAGGCAGCCAACACCTCCGGTAGATAGCAACCAACCTGTCTCACGACGGTCTAAACCCAGCTCACGTTCCTCTTTAATGGGCGAACAACCCCACCCTTGGGCGCTGCTGCACGCCCAGGGTGAGGAGAGCCGACATCGAAGTAGCAAGCCGCGGGGTCGATGTGGGCTCTTGCCCGCGACCACCCAGTTATCCCCGAGGTAGCTTTTCTGTCATCTCCGGCCCCCATCGAGGAGGCACGGAGGTTCGCTAGGCCCGGCTTTCGCCCCTGCACCCCCTACTGTTAGGGGTGCAGTCAGGCCGGCTTTTGCCCTTACACTCTACGGCGGGTTCCTGACCCGCCTGAGCCGACCTTTGGGCGCCCTTGATATCTTTTCAAGGGCGTGCCGCCCCAGCCAAACTGCCCACCTACTGCTGTCCCCCCTTTCGGGGGTTAGGGGCCCGGCCATGGGAAGGCGGTGTCTCATGGGCGGCTCCACCAGGCCTGGCGACCTGGCTTCGAAGCCTCCCGCCTACGCTGCATACCCATGACCAGACCCCAACAGCAGGCTGCAGTAAAGCTCTACGGGGTCTTCGCTTCCCACCGGAGGTATCTGGCATGTGCACCAGAAAGCGGGTTCACCAGGTCCGGGCTAGGGACAGTGGGGGCCTCGTTCAACCATTCATGCAGGCCGGTACTTATCCGGCAAGGCATTTCGCTACCTTAAGAGGGTTATAGTTACCCCCGCCGTTTACCGGCGCTTCACCCCGTTGAACCGGGGCTTCACGTGCCGGCACTGGGCAGGTGTCACTCCCAGTACTCACCCTTACGGGCTAGCTGGGAGCTATGTTTTTATTAAACAGTCGGGCCCCCCTAGTCACTGCGACCAGCCGCTTCTCGCGGCTGGCACCCCTTCTTCCGAAGGTACGGGGCCAATTTGCCGATTTCCCTTAGCCCGGTTACCCTGACACGCCTTAGCCTTCTCAGCTAGGGGCACCTGTGTCGGTTCTCGGTACGGTGGCCCAGGATCCATAGCTGGCTCCCTTTTCAAGGGCCCCGGGGATCGGCCAGACCGTCCCTTAAGGGACGGCTGTTCAGGCCTTCACCTGGTTCTCCCCATTACGGGACTCCCCAGGCTTCAGCCTTTAAATGGGGCGACAGCCCCACCTGGCCTACCCCGAGGCGTCAGGAGCCAGCCTTTGCGTCGCCGCGTACCTGGGCCGTACAGGAATATTAACCTGTTTCCCTTTCGGCCAGGCCGGGTTACGGCTGGCCTTAGGACCGACTAACCCTGGGCTGACGAACATTGCCCAGGAACCCTAGCCCTTTCGGCGGTAAGGATTCTCACCTTACTTTGCTGCTACTACCGCCAGGATTCTCATTCCCGCCAGGTCCACGGGAGCTCACGCCCCCGCTTCTGCCCTGGCGGGACGCCACCCTACCAGATCACCGCATTTCGCGGTGCTCCGGGGTATCGGCAGCCGGCTTAAACCCCGTCCATTTTCGGCGCCCCCGGCCTCGGTGAGTGAGCTGTTACGCACTCCTTAGAGGATGGCTGCTTCTAAGCCTACCTCCTCACTGTCTGAGGCCGGGGACCACCTTCGCTACTTAGCCGGCATTTAGGGGCCTTAACCCCGGTCTGGGTTGTTCCCCTCTCGGGACACAGGCTTACCCCGTGCCCCTGACTCCGCCCTTCTACGGCGGTGGCGGGTTCGGAGTTTTACAGGGTGCCGAGGGATTTCTCCCCCTGCACACCCAGTAAGTGCTCTACCCCGCCACCTGCCTCCGGGCGGGCTGGCCTGCGAGCCATTTCGGGTGGAACCAGCTGTCACCGGCCTCGATTGGCCTTTCACCCCTAGCCCCGGGTCAGGGGAGCGTTTTGCACTACAACACCCCTTCGGGCCTCCACCACTCGTAAGAGTGGCTTCACCCTGCCCAGGGCTAGATCGGCCGGCTTCGGGTCTCACGGCCGTGACTCCGGGCCCTTTCGGACCCCGCCCCTCGCACATAAAGTGCTGCGGGCATGTCGGTTTCCCTACGGCTCCGGGGCGTAAACCCCTTAGCCTCGCCACGGCCGTGAACTCCCTGGCCCGTGTTTCAACACGGACGGCAGGACGCCGATCACCACCCCTCATACTCCCCCGTCGCCGGGGTTTCTTTTGGGGTGGGTCATCTCTTTCGCGCCCTGCCGGATTGTCGCCGCCCGGTTTCAGGCTCTTTTCACTCCCCGTCAGGGGTTCTTTTCAGCTTTCCCTCACGGTACTAGTGCGCTATCGGTCTTGGGACGTATTTAGGATTGGGAGTCGATGCCTCCCAGATTCGCGCCCCATATCCAAGGGACGCTACTCAGGATGGCAACGTTCCCTGCCTGGCTTACGCCTACGGGGCTTTCACCCTCTCCGGCGCCGGCATTCCAGCCGGACTTCGGCTTCACCAGGCAGGGAACATATGTTGCCATCCTGCAACACCACATCCCCCCTGTATCGCTACAGAGGGTTCGGTTTGTCCTGTGCCGCTTTCGGTCGCCCCTACTCACGGCATCGCTTTTGCTTTCTTTTCCTCCCCCTACTAAGATGTTTCAGTTCGGGGGGTTCCCCCTCCTTACGGAGTGACCCTCCTTACGGAGGGCCAGGAGGTCCCATTCGGCGATCCCGGGCTCTACGGCTGCATGCGCCTCACCCGGGCTTATCGCAGCTTGCCACGGCCTTCGTCGGCGCCCAAGCCGAGCCATCCACCGGGCGGCTTAAACCTTGGACCAGTTCCCTACAGTTGGTGTCCACGAACTACCTATGCACCTAGAATCATCTTTGATCATCTAGCTTCACTAGCCATCATAAGATGGCTAGTTGCATGGACCCACCGGGATTTGAACCCGGGGCCTCCGCCTTGCAAGGGCGGCGCTCTCCCAGGCTGAGCTATGGGCCCAAAAATAAAAAAAGGTCCCACGGGTGCTTTTGGTGTCCCAAAGGAATATTATTATTTTAAGGAGGTGATCCAGCCGCAGGTTCCCCTACGGCTACCTTGTTACGACTTCGCCCTCCTCACGGGGCCCGGATTCGACCATGGCCAGAGGCCATGGCCTCATCCGAACCCCGTTTGGGTGGCGTGACGGGCGGTGTGTGCAAGGAGCAGGGACGTATTCACCGCGGGATAGTGACCCGCGATTACTACGCATTCCAGCTTCACGAGGGCGAGTTGCAGCCCTCGATCCGAACTACGGCCGGGTTTATGGGATTACCTCCCCCTTTCGGGGTCGGTACCCATTGTCCCGGCCATTGTAGCCCGCGTGTAGCCCGGGGGTTTCGGGGCATACGGACCTACCGTCGCCCGCACCTTCCTCCAGCTTATCGCTGGCGGTCCCCCTAGTGTGCCCGGCGTCCCTTACGGGACCCGCTGGCAACTAGGGGCGCGGGTCTCGCTCGTTGCCTGACTTAACAGGACGCCTCACGGTACGAGCTGACGGCGGCCATGCACCTCCTCTCGGCTCGTCAGGCAAGGTCATCAACCTGGCCATCATCCTGCCGTCGCCCCCGGTGAGGTGTCCGGCGTTGAATCCAATTAAACCGCAGGCTCCACGCGTTGTGGTGCTCCCCCGCCAATTCCTTTAAGTTTCAGCCTTGCGGCCGTACTCCCCAGGCGGCGGACTTAACGGCTTCCCTTCGGCACTGGGGCAACTCGAGGTTGCCCCAACACCAAGTCCGCATCGTTTACGGCCAGGACTACCCGGGTATCTAATCCGGTTCGCTCCCCTGGCTTTCGTCCCTCACCGTCGGGCCCGTTCCAGCCGGACGCCTTCGCCACAGGTGGTCCCCCCGGGATTACAGGATTTCACCCCTACCCCGGGGGTACCTCCGGCCTCTCCCGGCCCCAAGTCCGGCAGTATCTCCGGCTACTCCCGCAGTTGAGCTGCGGGCTTTCACCGGAGACTTACCGGACCGGCTACGGACGCTTTAGGCCCAATAAACGCGGCCACCACTCGGGCTGCCGGTGTTACCGCGGCGGCTGGCACCGGTCTTGCCCAGCCCTTATTCCCGGAGCTTTTTACACTCCGGAAAAGCCACTCCTTACGGAGTGGCACTGGGGGTCCCCCCGTCGCGCTTTCGCGCATTGCGGAGTTTTCGCGCCTGCTGCGCCCCGTAGGGCCCGGGGCCTTGTCTCAGGCCCCGTCTCCGGGCTCTTGCTCTCACAACCCGTACCGATCGTAGGCTTGGTAGGCCGTTACCCTACCAACTACCTAATCGGCCGCAGACCCATCCTGGGGCGGTCAAAAGACCTTTCGGCGAGGCCCCATTCCAGGAGACCTCGCCTATCCGGGATTAGCCCCAGTTTCCCGGGGTTATCCCGGACCCCAGGGTAGGTTGTCCACGTGTTACTGAGCCGTTCGCCACGGGCACAAGGCCCGTTCGACTTGCATGGCTTAGTCGGACCCCCATAGCAGTGGCCTCCGCCAGGATCAAACGGAGTTGGCGGGGGATTCCTTTGGGACTTTACCAGCACCCGTGGGACCTATGATCAAGCCTGAGTTATTCACTCAGGCTCTCACCAATTTTGTTGCCATGGCTGGAGTGCGATTCTTCATCGAGCCTAAATAGGCACTCCGAATCCACGCCGGTACCATGGCATTACATACCTAGCAACACTATCAATACAAAAAAATTAGAAAATATTGCACGCCGGGGACGGGATTTGAACCCGCGCGATCCTTAACGGATCATCGGCTTAGCAGGCCGACGCCCTACCAGGCTGGGCCACCCCGGCTACTGAAGACATTTGGCAGCGAGGCACGCCCAGGAGTGGACAAGACCACCAGACACCGGTGATCTGAGGGTTAGACTCCACCCCGTTGACCCACAAGCACCATCCGTCTGCGGTAGGGCTGCTCCCTTCCGGGCCTGACCCGTTCCCGCAGCAAAGGCGATTAGGTCCAGCCCTCCAGCTGGACCCTCGCCACCGGTGGCCCTGTGGGACGAGGCTTCATTGTTTAACCCTCAGGCCGATGTCTGGCGGTCTTGCCGCCTCCTGGGCTTCGGCCGCGCCATATAGGGGATTTGCGCTTACAGGGGACCCCTAACCCCCCGGCCTAGCCTCGCTGCCATTTTATATTTTATTTTTCAATCTTATTTAAATTTTTTGATATAATCTTTGTCAACATCCTCTATATGTTTAAACATATTTTTTGTACATTTGATCATTATTGGTTTCAAATTATGAGATAATATAAATTTTTCTATTTCACATATTTCTTCATATCTTCTCCTTGAGTGAATAAATGATCCTACCACTCTTGACTTACATAAATCTACAAATTTCTTCCCTTCTGTTTCCTCTAATATTTCAAGTAATTCATCGATAAGTCCTAATTTATTAGCAACCGAAAAAACTTCTAATAATATTGCAGCAAGACTTTTAGTATATAAACTTCTGAGCATTTTTAATGTTGAGGCTTCCCCAACCTTTGAACCTATAACTTCAATAGGTACTCCAAATTTTTCTAATATTTTAAGTTTATTTGCATTTTTACCTGAACAAATCATTTTAAATTTACGTTTTATTCTTCCAATTATTGCACAATCAACAAATTTTTCCTCGTCAATATATTTCAAAATTTTATGTTTTGTTAGAGGTGATACATTATTCACATCTACATATATACCTTTTACATATTTTCCATATTTTTTAGCCACATCTAAAGCTGAAAATGGAGTAACAGCTGAAATAACAATGTCAGAATTTTTTACAAGGTCTTTATAATCTTTGTATATCTTTACTCCAAGTTTTTTTGCAATTTTTTTAGTTTTTTCACTCCTACCTTTAACACATGTTTGTACTTCCACCTTATCCTTAAAAAATTGTGATAAAGTAGAACTTACTTCTCCAAATCCAATAAATCCAATCCTCATGGCCACCACATTACTTCCTTTCTAAAAATTTTTCTAGGGAAGATGCTATAGCTGTAGCATTTGTGTAATATATTGAAGACAATATACCCACAACCTTACCATCTTGTATGACTGGTGAACCACTGTCTCCAGGCACTGGTAATTTTCTTGCTGGAAAAGATAATTTATGAAATGTTTTTCCAATATCTATAATTTTACATGGTTTTTTATGTCCCCTTCTCAATATATATGCAGAACCTAATTTTGGATTTCCAATTTCTGACGTTAAAACAAAATCTGAAGGAATGTTAAAACTAAGCAAGGCGATGTCCAAATTTTTGAAAATCTTTTGTACTTTACCTTTAAATCTGTTTATATATACTTCGCTTCCTTCTTTACATCCACAAATTTTTAATACATGATACGATGTTATGATTTTAAAAGAATTTTTATTTTTAATAATCGCGCCAATTACAGCTTTTATACCTTTACAACAAGACACTAATTCTCCAATTTTTATTTTTCTCAATTTGATCACATCTATCCTTCTTCTATTTTCTTTATGATTTTGTTTAATTTTTCAACTTCTTCATTAATATTAAAAGCTGAAGCGATTCTTTTCATTCCTTCAAAAGTCCTCAAAATATTATCTAACCAATTGAAAATATCTCCAGAATAAGTTTGTATTTTATATTTTGATATGATAATCTTACTAATCTCTATTGGATCCTTACCCTTAAGACGCAAGTTAATAATATATTCTGAAAATTTCTTTTGAGTACAGCCACAAAATGGCCTATATTTACATTTACATGAAATAAAATCCATTTGAAGTCTAATAACAGCCTTTTGTAAATTTTTATCCAAATCAACTATATTTTTACCTTTTGATAATATGTCTAATGTTGAATCAGCAAATAATCTACTTGAGAATTTCACACCTAGGTTATGAATTAATTGCTTATGCAATTGTTTTGAAAGATATGCATTCTCAAATGGATTAATAGTGACTGCAATTTTAACCGCATCTTTCTTTCCAATATTTTTTTCTATATATTTTGCTTCATTTAATTTTAAAAATGACTTAGACACTGCAAAACCATATTCGGTTGGTTTAAATTTTTTCAACAACCCATGTTTTTCAAGTATTTGTACAGCCTCTTTAGAATCTATTGGCCACGAAGCATCGTTTGTAAGATCCTGAGGCTTCTTAACCGATCCAGAAGTTATATCTGCCAATACATGTTCTAAAACATCTTCATCAGTATAATCAACATCAACAGGATCTAGGTTTCCTTCAAGAAGTTCAACAGCTTTAGATTCCTCAGTTTCTCCATTGAAATTCATCCCAATTTCAGCCAAAATATAAACAATGCCCCTATCATGATAGGAAGGTCTTCCAGCTCTTCCAAGCATTTGTTGAAATTCATTATTTTCTATCCATTTATTACCCATCAATAAAGTTTCAAATATTACTTGGGATGCTGGAAAATCAACGCCAGCAGAAAGTGCTGCAGTTGTAACAACAGCTTCTAGATTTTGTGATGCAAATTCTTTTTCAATTTTTTCCCTTTTATGATAAGGCAAACCCGCATGATAAGCCGCAGCCTTTATTCCTTTACTTCTTAAATAATTTGTAATCATTTTTGTTTTCATTCGAGAATTAGTAAAAACTATTGTTTGACCTCTAAATCCTTTTTTTGAAATATTATTATACTCCTTTTTTATTAGTTTAGCAATTATTTCTTTCTTTTCTTCATTATTTTTTAGAAGTATAAGATGTTTTTCTAATGGCACTGGTCTTTTTTCGTATTTAACTAATTTTAATCCAAATTTTTTTGCTATTTCTTCAGCATTTTCTACAGTTGCTGATAAGGCAATTATTTGTGAATTAGGAAATATTTTCATGAATCTTTTAATCATTCCATTTAATCTCGGACCTCTCTCCCTATCTTCAAGCATGTGAATTTCGTCTATAACTATAACTCCAGGATCACCCAGATGTTTTGATTTACCGGATCTAAGTAGAAAATCTATACCTTCATATGTTCCAACGACGATGTCAGCATCCCTGATATCATCTTCATGTATTTTAAGTTCACCCTTTGCTTTTATTCTATTTTTACCAACTTTTATCGCTGTTTTAAGACCTAAACTTGAATATTTGGATTTAAATTCTCTGTATTTTTGGTTTGCAAGGGCAACTAATGGTGTTAAGTAAATAAATTTTTTTCCCTCTAATGCAGATGGGATACCTACAAGCTCACCTATCAATGTTTTACCACTGGCTGTTGCAGAAACAACCATTAAATTTTTTCCTTCAATTAATCCATTTTTTATTGCTAAATATTGTACAGGTAAAAGTTTTCTAATTTTTAAATGATTTAATACAAATTTAAATTTTTTTGGTATATTTAATTCACTAACTTTTAATTCTTTATCTTTTCCACATTCTATTTTATCAATTAATGTAAATTCTGGATTTTCTACAGGATCAAAGAAAGGTTCAAAAATTTTTAATATTTTTTCTACATCCTTTATCCTTTCAAGAATATTTTTTAATTTTTTAATAAGAGATTTATTTGCGCTTATATACCTAAGCTCCATCTTTATTATGTCTTCTGCACACTCCTTACAAATTGCCTGGTTATTGTATTTGTAACTATTTTTTTCTGTGAGAATTGTCACGCGCTTTTCAATTAAACAATGATTACAAACAATCAACTTTTTATACTGTATATTAAAATCATCCAGGAACTTTTCTAGGTTTTTATCACTATTTGCTAAAAAAACTTTATGGCTTCTAAGTAATTTTATTGCCTTTGATGGTGGATAAGGTTTACTTTTCTTATTTATAATTATAAATCTTTTTATACGTGGACCTGCTGGTGTACTTTTAAATTTTAAATGACCATATAAAATTGGTTCGATTGGGACGTTCTCTTTTGGTTTTTTTACAAGAAATAATTCTATTTTTCTCCTCCTTTTATTTAATATTATCATTGTTTTTCCTCTTTTCTAGCATTTCTGTTGCAATTTTACGAAGTTTAAATTTTTGAACTTTGCCACTAGCCGTCAATGGAAATTTATCCACAAAGAAAACATATTTAGGTGCTTTGTATCGTGCAATATTTTCTTTTGCATAATCTATTACGTCTTCTTCTCTTATGTCAGCTCCATCTTCTTTTATTACAAATGCAGCTACTTCTTCTCCATATTTTTCGTCAGGTACTCCTACAATTTGTACATCTTTAATTCCAGGCATTTTATGGAGAAATTCTTCAATTTCTCTTGGGTAGATATTTTCCCCACCTCTTATTATCATCTCCTTAATCCTTCCAACTATTCTGTAATATCCGTCTTTATCCATCATTGCAAGATCTCCAGTATGTAACCATCCATCTTCATCTATAGCTTCCTTTGTTTCCTTTGGCATCTTATAGTATCCTTTCATTACATTGTATCCTCTACAACATATCTCTCCTACTTCACCAGGTCCAAGTTTTTTTCCTGTCTTTGGATCTACAATTTTAACCTCTATTTCTGGTAGAGGTTTTCCAACAGTTTCAACTCTTTTATCAATAGGATCATCAACACTTGTTTGGGTAATACCTGGAGAAGCTTCAGTTAATCCATATACTATTGTTATTTCTTTCATGTGCATTTTTTCAATGACTTTTTTCATCAATTCTTTCGGACAGGGAGCTCCAGCCATGATTCCAGTTCTAAGAGATGATAAATCAAACATGTCAAACATAGGATGTGATAATTCTGAAATGAACATAGTTGGAACTCCATAAAGAGCAGTACATTTTTCTTTTTCCACTGCAGCCAAAACAAGTAAAGGGTCAAAATATTCAAGCATCACTAAAGTTCCACCATGCGTTAGAATTGCAAGTAAACCAAGGACAATACCAAAACAATGAAACATTGGCACTGGAAGACACAATTTATCTTTTTCAGTGAATTTTTGTCTTTCACCTATATAATAACCATTATTAAGTATGTTCCTATGAGTCAACATGACGCCTTTTGGGAATCCTGTTGTCCCTGATGTATATTGTATATTTACAACATCATCATTTTTCACTTGCTTTTTAGCTTTTTCAAGTTTTTCATCTGGAACATGTTTTCCTAAAAGCATTAATTCATGTGTATTATACATGCCTCTGTGTTTTTCTGCACCAATATATATTACATGTTTGAGTTTTGGGAAGTTTTTACTTTTTAGTTTTCCTCTTTCATATTTTTTGAGTTCTGGAACTAACTCATATATGGTTTTAAGATAATTAACATCTCTAAAACCTTCTATCAATGCAATTGCTTTCATATCAGATTGTTTCATTACATATTTTAATTCATCTTTTTTATAGGCAGTGTTAATAGTTACTAAAACCCCTCCTATCTTAGACGCCGCAAAGAAGAATGTTAGCCAATCCGGTACATTTGTAGCCCATATACCTATATGGTCTCCTTTTTTTAATCCCATATGTAACAATCCTTTTGCTAGAAGATCTACTCTTTCATTAAATTCTTTATATGTAAATCTTAAATTACGATCGGGATAAACTATGAAATCTTTGTTAGGATATTTCTTGGCTTGTTCTTCTAAAAATTCATGTATTGTTTTTTCGGTAAAAACCATAACAGTCACCTAATGTCAAGTAACATGTTTAAAAAGGCGTGTAAAGTACTGCAAGTATTTTAGCAGGTTTATTGCCTGCAGAATGTACATGATGAGGTACTATTGAATCATAATAAATACTGTCACCTTCGGATAACCTATATTTATTTTTTCCATAAATTACTTCTATTTCACCATTTAAAACATAAATAAATTCTTCACCTTCGTGCGATGATAATTTAAAATTCTTAGGTGGTAAATCAACATAGATAACAAAAGGTTCCATATGTCTATCTGCCTTCCCCATACCTAATGAGTGAAATTCTAAATGTGATTTATCAACTCTATCTTCTTCTCCAGAAAAATGCATTACTTTTGAGCTTTTGCCTTTTCTTACTATTATTGGTCCTTCCTGTATTTCATCATCTAAAAATGTGCCAAGTCTAACACCTAATGCTCTTGATATCTTAATTAATGGTGATAAAGATGGCAGAATATTTCCTTCTTCAATTTCTTTTATAAGTTTTTTATTAACTCCTGCACTTTTTGAAAGTTCAGAAATGCTCATTCCTCTATCTTTTCGAATTTTTTTTATTTTTTTCGCCAACTGTACTCATTCCAAAACACCTCATTACATAAGATAGAAATAACTCATTTAAAACTATTTGAAATTTCAACAGCTTTCTTTGCAGCTTTTTCAAGAGAAGTTTCAAAAGGTATTCCAGCATTTTTTAAAATTTCATGTCCTTTTCTTTGATTAGTCCCTGTAAGACGTATAACAATTGGTATATCTCTATCTAATTCATTTGATGCTTTTACAATTCCTTTTGCAACTTCATCTGCTCTTGTTATCCCACCTAATATATTAACAAAAATTACTTTAACATTTGAAAGAGATGAAACAAAATTTAAAGCTTTTTCAATGACTTCTGAGGATGCACCTCCTCCGATATCAAGAAAAGTAGCTGGTTTTCCCCCATATAAACTTATTATGTCCATAGCAGCTAAAGTCAAACCAGCTCCATTACCAATAACAGCAATATCTCCATCTAATTTTGTGAATGCAAATTCTCTTTCTTTATATTCTTCTAAATTTTGTATTTCAGGATGTCTATAAACTCCATCATAATCTAAATCAATTTTTGCATCTAGAGCTATAACTTTGTTGTCTGGAGTTATAGCCAATGGATTTATTTCCACAAGTTTAGCATCATATTTTTTAAATAGTTTGTAAGTTTTCCATATGATATTTCCAACCTTGGGTATCAAATTACTTTCTAGACCCATTTTACGTGCTATTTCTCTACCTTCATATGGCATGAATTTATCAAGAGGATTGACATGATATTTTACTATAGAATTCTCCCTTACTTTTTCTTCAACATCTACGCCACCATGAACACTACCCATAATTAAAGGTTTTTTAGCTGCACGATCAATAATTACACTAATGTACAATTCTTCCTTTATATCTATTTTTTCTTCAATTAAAATTTTTTTTACTTTTTCTCCTTTAATTTTGGTATTAAATAATGATTTAGATAAATCATAGGCATTTTTTGGTGATGAAGCAAATTTTATACCGCCTGATTTACCTCTTCCACCAACCAAAACCTGTGCTTTTAAAGCTACTGGAGCATTTATTTTTTTAGATGCTTCATAAACTTCATCAGGATTTTTTGCTACGTAACCTTCTGGTATTGGTATTCCTTCCATTTTAAATAATTTTTTAGCGTTGTACTCGTACAGTTTCATTTTTTGCCACCTTCATACCCTCATTAAATGCTTTTATATTTTTTTCTTCCGTGTTTGGTGGTACAGAATCAATTATAGCCTTTTTTGCAGCTTTTTTACTTACAATATTAGTTAAGGATGTAAGTGCACCTATCATGACCATATTGGCTACGATGGGTAATCCTATCTTTTTTTCGGCTAACTTTGTTGCTGGAATTTTGAATAATTTTACATCATTTCTAATATTGGAGGGTTTAACAAGATCTGAATCAATTATTACTATACCTTTTGGTTTTAAATCGTTTATATATGTTGAAAATGCTTCATTAGACATTGCAACAAAAATATCTGGATTTTGTACCTTTGGGTAGTCTATTTCTTTATCACTAATAACTACTTCAGATCTAGATGCTCCACCTCTGGCTTCTGGCCCATAGGATTGTGTTTGTACAGCATACATATTGTCATATAATGCAGCTGCTCTTCCAAGTACTATACCAGCCAAAATTATACCCTGACCACCAAAACCTGCAAATCTTACTTCTATTCTCAATCTGATCCCTCATAAGCTGACTTTATTGTGTTTATTTTCCCATATTTCTTTTCAATGAGTTTATACATTTCAGTAGAAAATTCTTTCAGTTTTCGATTTACAAATTCTCCAACTATAATCTTACCCTTAAGTTCATCTTTATCCATTTTTTCTGCTTTTCTTATATTTATACTGTTTTTTTTCATCCATTTTAGCATTTCAACCGCAGATTTCATGTTATTCATTCTTCCATAATAAGTTGGGCATTGTGAAACAACTTCTATAAAGGAGAAGCCTTTATTTTTAAGACCTCTTTTAATTGATTTTGTTAATTGTAAAACATGATAAGTTGTCCACCTTGCAACATAACTTGCACCAGAGGATTTAACTAACTTCACAAGATCAAATGGATTTTCAATTACACCATATGGGGCTGTAGTTCCATAACTACCTCTTGGAGATGTAGGACTTACTTGACCTCCAGTCATTCCATAAATGCTGTTATTGATGCAAATAACAGTCATGTCAATATTTCTTCTTGCTCCATGGATGAGATGGTTCCCACCAATAGCTGCAGCATCTCCATCTCCAGTAAATACCACTACGTTTAAGTTTGGATTTCCTAATTTAATCCCTGTTGCAAATGCTATAGGCCTTCCGTGAGTTGTATGTAAAGAATCACATTTTATATAACCAGGTATTCTTGATGAACATCCAATTCCAGATACAAGTACAGTATTTTTAAATTCAATTTTGGCCATTTCCATAGCTTTTAGGAATGTATTGATTACAATTCCATTGCCGCAACCTGAACAAAAAATATGTGGAAGTCTGTCTTCTCTTAAATATTTTAAAAAAGCATTTTTCATCTTAAAATCCTCCTAATCTCTGAAAGAATTTCCACAGGTTTATGTAATTCACCACCAATTTTTGGAAGTAAATACACATTTGCTTTACCTTTCACAGCTCTTTGAACCTCATAAAACATTTGTCCAAGATTCATTTCAACAACAAGAATATTTTTTGCACTGTCTGCTAATTCAGATATTTTTTCATCTGGAAATGGCCATGGCGTGTCTAATTTTACATATCCAACTTTATAACCTTCTTTCCTTCCCAGTTTAACAGCACTTATTACTGATCTAACAGGAGCTCCATATGAAATCACTATTAAATCAGCATCATTACAGTATTCTTCTTTAATATGGATAATTTTATTTTTATTTTTCAATATTTTATTACAGAGTCTTTTAACAAGTTTTTCATGTGTTTCTGGATTTGAAGCATCAGGATATCCTTTTTCATTGTGTGTAAGGCCGGTTACATGTATTTGATAATTTTCCCCAAAAGGAGGCATTGGAGGGGTTCCATCAGGCGGCGCTTTAAAAAAATCTGTTTTTTCTTTGGGTCTTTTCCTTTTTACAACGTTTATTTTTTCAGGTATTACTACTTTCTCACGCATATGGCCTATTATTTCATCGCTAAGAATTATTACGGGTACTCTATATTTTTCCGAAAAATTAAAAGCTTTAATCATAAAATCAAAACATTCTTGAACTGATGAAGGTGAAAGAGCTATTATTTCATAATCACCATGTGAACCCCATCTTGCTTGCATCATATCACTTTGGGAGGCCATTGTAGGCTGCCCTGTAGATGGTGAACCTCTTTGAACATCTACGATGACTACTGGAGTTTCTGTCATTACAGCATAACCTATATGTTCCTGCATCAAAGAAAATCCAGGACCAGAGGTTGCTGTCATTGCTTTTAGGCCGCTCCAAACTGCTCCAATCGCTGCAGCTAAAGCACCTATTTCATCTTCCATCTGTATAAATATCCCACCATATTTTGGCAATAATTTTGCCATTTTTTCGGCTATTTCTGTGGAAGGCGTAATAGGATATCCTGCAAAAAATCTACATCCTGCTTTGATGGCACCAATTGCAAAACTTTCATTTCCTTGAATAAATAACTCTTTACTCATTTTTATTCACCGAAATAGCTTGATCAGGGCACATTAAGACACATATATTGCATTTTGTACACCTTTCAGGACTTTTAGGTAGTGGTACATGTACTCCTTTTTCATTAATCTCTTTTGACATTTCAAATACATTACGAGGACAAAATTCGATACATATGCCACATCCTTTACATAATTTTTCATTAATGGCTATCATGTTTTCTAAATTTTAGATTTCAATATAAAAAATTTTATTTACTCAAAAAATCAACTTAAAATTAATTAGTTTAGTAACTCAATTATTAACCCAACAAAGCTACCCTACTTCTTTCAGATTTGTCAACGATTTCCATTCCAACTTCTTTAGATATTTCATTGGCAAAATCAAATACTTCTTGGGCTAATGGCATGTTTTCCATTTTTAATCTTTTTCTTGAATAACCTAGATACATATATGCCTTGACCTCAACAAAATCAGGTTCTGCAATTTTAATTAATTCGGCGAATTTATCTGGATAATCCATGTTAATTCCTTTTATTGCAGTTATCCTTATGACCTTCCTACAGTTAAAAGTAGGCATGATTTCTAAAGATTTATTTAATTTTTCCCAGCCATCTTTAACCAATGGACGACAAATTTTAATGTATTTATCTTTATTGGGAGCTTCCAATGAAATATAAAGTTGAGTAGGTTCCTCATTGAGATTCTCTAATCTTTCTGGTAAAAGTCCATTGGTTACTAAGAATGTTGTGAAATTTTTGCGATGAAATTCTTCTATTAACTCATCTATTAAAGGATATAATGTTGGTTCTCCAACGAGTGAAATAGCGGCATTATTAGGATTTTGAGCCTCTAAAACTTTTTTCTTATTTGCTTTTTCGTTTCCAAAAAATCCACATAATAGTGCTCTTTGAGCTTCTATACATCCATCCACTATTTCCTTTGGATCGTCGTAAGGTCCTTCCCATTTATATGATTTTGAAATTAAATCTCTCCAACAAAACAAACATCTGTGTTGGCAGAAAAATACACTAGGTGACATTTGTAAACATCTATGGCTTCTTATACCATAAAATTTCTCTTTGTAGCAGACTCCTTCATCTAACAAACTTTTTTTTGTCCATAAACACGTCTTTACAGCAGTATGTTGATTTTTTCCTACAAAATGATACCCCATTTTTTTTAATCTTTCTATTTCTTTTTTTTCCACTCTGATCATCTTCCTCCCAATTTCTTCTTTCTTTATATATATTTTTGTTTTTTGATAATAAATAAAATTTAAATATAAGATATTAAAAAATATTTGTGTATGTAATAATAAAGAAGTGGTTAAGATGTTAATAGGTGAGAAATTCCCGTCTTTAGATGTTAATACTACCCATGGCAGAATAAAATTGCCAGACTATTTTGATGGTAAGTGGTTCATACTTTTCAGCCATCCTGCAGATTTTACACCAGTATGTACAACAGAATTTGTGGCTTTCCAAAATAAATATGAGGAATTTAAGAAATTAAATTGTGGGTTAATAGGTTTAAGCGTTGATCAAGTCTTTAGCCATATTAAGTGGATAGAGTGGATCAAAGAAAATTTAAACATAGTAATAAAGTTTCCAATAATAGCAGATACAGGAGAAGTTGCAAAAAAATTAAACCTCATACACCCAAAACAAGGTTCAAACACTGTACGAGGAGTATTTATTGTAGATGATAAGTCAGTTATAAGAGCAATGTTGTATTATCCTCAAGAATTAGGGAGAAACATAGATGAAATTCTTAGGATGATAAAGGGTTTTAAAACAATCGAAAAGGAAAAAGTGGCGTTGCCTGCAAACTGGCCTAAAAATGAACTTATTGGTGATAAAAGGATAGTGCCTCCTCCATCAAATATAAAAGATGCTGAAAAAAGAAAAGAAACCTATGAATGTTATGATTGGTGGTTCTGTTACAAGAAAGGTGATTAAATGTTCCACAAAATAAATAGGATGAAAGAAAAAACTGAATATGAGATGAAGCATGTTCCACTAATAGAATGTAAAGATTCAACAAAACCTGATGAATTTTTCAATGTAAGGATATCTACAAATGCTCCACATCCAATGGAAAAAGATCATTTTATACAGTGGATAGAATTGTTTGTTGGTCCGGTCTTTTTGGGTAGGGCAGAGTTTACACAATTTACAAAGCCTGATGTAACTTTCGTGGTTAAGGCACCCTCTCCAGGACATGGTGACTATACATTAAGGGCATTGCTTAGATGTAACTTACATGGTGTTTGGGAAAATACAAAGAAAATAAGAATGAAATCTGAAAAATAAGGTATTTAAATCCAATTTTTATTTTTTTTAAAAAAATAAAATAAAAAATAGGGAATTACCCAACTACTTCAGCAAAGGCGTATTTACGTCTTGTAGCATTTATTTTTATTTTAACTTCGTCTCCAACTTTAGTACCTGGGACAAATATCACAAAACCCTCTATACGGGCTATTCCATCTCCATTTCGTCCAAGGTCCTCTATTTTTACGTTATATTCTTCACCCACATTTACGGGTGTAGAATATCTTCTACCTCTACTATATCTACTCTTAGGCAAAGTATTCACATCCCTCTATATTTCCATTTATCTCCGCATTTCTAAGCAGAGACCGTCCCATTTTTCCTCATATAGAGGCATTCAGGGAGGGACACTACCCCCACATGTTAATTCAGAGACACATGTCCTTTTTGGAAATTCTGAGATTTCCATACTAGACATGTGACTCTTCATCCCCACTTACTTTCTATTTTTCACTATTTAAATGTTTGGTTTATGAAGGATATTAGATTTTAATTGAAGTTATCTTGATCAATCAAACAATTTTAAAAATTATTTCCCTGCCATGCATATCGTATCCTGCTATACTTTCAGGAGTATAGGGATATGCGACTATCATATGGAATATCCCATTTTTAGAAAAAAACTCCAGATCTGCCCTTGATGGTCTGTTGTCAGTAGTTGGGTGAGAATGAACAGAGCCATAAATTTTTAGGAATGGAGGTATAGTGAAAGTCCATAAATTGGCACCTTCCTCAGAACTACTTCCAGGAATTATAAATAATCCTGTTATTTTCAGTATTTGATTTTCAATTTTTCCTTGGAGTAGGGCTGCAAACTCTCTTGGATGAGCATTCTTAGAATTCTTAAGTATTTCATTTATTACTTCTTTATTTACCTGTATTTCCATGATTTCTTTTTTATCACCAAATAAGAAACGTAATAACCTATTTATCATCAAAAAACCTCTTAAAAAAATTTTTATTGAATTTTGGCAAGTCCCAATCTATGAATATTTTTTTACGTTTGGATTTTACTTTTTTATTTAGAACAGGGTTATATCCCTCAACCGTTATACTCTTTTTGTATATTGCAAAACCTCGTCTATGCCAGGTAGGAACTTTTGAAATGTTAATACCTCGTTCAAAAAGAAGGTCATGGATTTCTGCACCTTTCATTCCTTTAAGTTTTTTACTTGCTTTCTTTTTATCCATTTCCTTTCTTAAAGTCCAATATGCATAACTGTTTAAACAATTTCTCCAAGCTTCTTTTTGTCTATCTATGAAATATTTATGTATTAAATTTTTAGGTAATGGGATTACTCTACAATCAAAGGATATTGGCTTTTTAATTTCTTTTCCTTCTTTTATTAAATTTATAGTTACAGAGCTAGAAACAAAACTTGCAAATACAGAATCTAATTTTTCTATTCTTCCTGCAAATGGAACATGTCCAAGTAATACATTAAATTCATCAGAAAAAATATAAATAAACCTTGTAGCAAATTCTTTACACAAAGATATTCCTGCCTTAGCTAAAGCATTGGCTAGAGATTTATCATATGGTTTCTCTAATTTAAGTTCTTCACTAATTCTATGGAAATTTCTCCCATCTATTCTTAAAACAATTTCTGTACAAGGAGCTTTAAGTTTTGAAAATATTTCACATTTTTTCATGTGCCAACACGTATGTTATCACTTAAAATTTTTAGTAAAGTGACTGCTGAATATGCTGCCAAAACACTTGTTTTTGGATTTAATTCACACACAGTGTTTTTTGTTATAGATTTAAACTCTCCAAAATCTCCTTTAACATGGACTTCATGGATATTGTGTTCAACTTCAGGATCTGCAATTATCTTTACATCCGCATCTATTCCAGAGGCTAGACTTAATGCCGCAGCAACGTTAATATTCACTGGAAATTTTTTAACAGCTTCTGAGGATTTCCCTTTAAACACGACCTCCTTTTTTTTGGTCTTAACACCTAACGAAGTAGGTGATTTTCTCGTTATAAGTTTTATTTCTTTTATCTTACCTAAGGATGCGGCTTTTACACCATCTAAACCAATTATTGCACCGGAAGGTATGTATATATTAGCTCCTGATTCTCTAGATTCCTTTATCAATCTTCTTCTAACTTTCTCATCTAATAGTGCACCCACACTCATAATCAAAACATCTATACCTCTACTAATTATATTGGGCACAATTTCTTTTACTGCCTCTTGAGAAGCAGATTCAATTATCAAATCAACTCCATTGAACATTTCTTCTACCTTTTTTACGGCAGTGCCATTTGTTAAATTTGCTAGCTTCTTAGCTTTTCTAAAATTTCTGTCATAAAAATATTTTAATTTTATTTTTTTGATATCTTGTTTTAAGACAAGGTTAACTATTGTATTTGCAATTGCACCACATCCTATAATCCCACATCTCATGTTTAGATCACTCTTGGTTTTTCTGTCTTTTCTGATGGAGAAATGATAATTATGTCACCTACAGCTTTAACTCTGTCGTAATCTATGTTTATTATTTCATTATCATTTACATAAGTTTCTTTTTCATCAGGAACAATTTTTATGCTTGTTTTTAATACATCTTTAATTCCAACAGTCTTTTTTTCAGGACTTCTAGGATTTGCCATGATAACAGACACTTTACCTTTTTTTAAATTTATAACTACATCTTGTACTCTTCCTACATATTTACCTTGAGATGTGTATATATCTAAACCATAGAGTTTTGATAATTCTATCATTCTTTTTCCCACCTCAAAATAGATATCTTTAAATATAAATTAATGTTTTTTATTCTCAAAATAATTTTTAATAAAATTTTTGAATATTTTCTACACATAACTTGTGCAGAATGTTTTTGTTTTTTAGTCATGTTATAATGTGATTTTAACAGAAAATAGTCTTGGATAAAATAATAAAATCTTTTTAACCAGTGATTTATGATTTTAATCTTTTTGAGAAAATATTTTATTTATGAAAAAAATTTAAATTTAAAAATAAGAAAAATAATGGTGGGAAAGAATAATTTTAAGAAAATAAAATTCAAAAACTAAGAAAATGACAATGAAAAACGAGGAAATAATAAAAAAATTTGAAGAATTTTTCTCATTAAAATATAAAGATGAAGTATATGAAGTTTTGGAGAATTACCCAGACGAAAAATCTATTGTAGTTGACTATGTAGATCTAGAGATGTTTAATATAGATTTAGCTGATTATTTAATTGAAAAGCCTGAAGAATGTATGAGTTGTGCAGAAGAAGCCATTAAACAATTAGATCCTTCAGGAAAAAATCCAGAAATACATGTTAGATTCAAAAATGTTTTTCCACAAGTAAATCTTCGTGATTTAAAAAGTGAACATATTGGTAAATTAGTGTGTGTAGAAGGAATTGTTAGAAAAACTGAAGAAGTACGCCCACGTATAGCTGAAGGAACATTTGTATGTGAAAAGTGTTATTCTGTCAAAAAAGTTCCTCAAGAATTCAATAAAATAACTAAACCAGCGAGATGTGAAGAATGTGGTAGCAGGTCATTTAGACTTGAAAAGGAAAATTCAAAATTTGTTGATACACAAACTTTGAAAATACAAGAACCTTTAGAACAGTTAGCAGGTGGAGAACAACCTCGTCAAATTACTCTTGTTTTAGAGGATGATCTTGTTGACATTGTAAGTCCTGGCGATGTGGTTAGAATCACAGGAATTTTAAAAACAATGCATAAAGGTAGAAACAGGTTTAAGAACTTTATTTACGGTAATTATGTCGAATTTATTGAGCAGGAATTTGAAGAAGTCGAAATATCAGAAGAAGATGAGAAAAAAATAAAAGAACTTGCAAAAGATTCAGAGATACGTAAAAAAATTATAAATTCTATTCTACCATCGATCTATGGGCATGAAGAAATTAAAGAAGCAGTGGCATTGCAACTTTTTGGTGGTGTTCCTAAGGAACTTGCTGATGGTACAAGACTTAGAGGAGATATTCACGTATTGATGATTGGAGATCCTGGAATTGGTAAATCACAAATGTTAAAATATGTATCAAAGCTTGCACCAAGAGGCATATACACGAGTGGTAAAGGAACAACGGGTGTGGGATTGACAGCGGCAGCTATACGTGATGAATTTGGTGGATGGTCACTTGAGGCAGGAGCATTAGTTTTGGGAGATAAAGGAGTTGTATGCATCGATGAACTTGATAAAATGCGAGAAGAAGATCGTTCTGCAATCCATGAAGCACTTGAACAGCAAAGTTATCATAAAGATTTCGAAATTCTTCTTGCAAATGGAAGAAAGATGAAAATAGGAAACTTTGTAGATGAACTTATGGAAAAAAATAAAAATAAGATCATTTATGGAAAGGATACTGAGATTTTAATGACAGATGACCTTGACCTTAAAGTAATGGCTTATGACTTGAAAAATTTAAAAATAATTCCAGCCAACGTTAATAGAATAAGCAGGCATAAAGCTCCTGACAAGTTTGTGAAAATAAAATTTGAGAATGGTAGGAATGTCACTGTAACACCTGAGCATCCGTTTGTAGTATGGGACAAGGATATTAAAATTGTACGTGCAGATGAAATTAAGGAAGGCATGGTTGTTTTAGGTGTAAATAATTATGAAATATCTGGAAATTCTAGTATTGATCCAAATATTGCTAAATTTTTGGGATTCATACTTTCAGGAGAATGCACATATAAAGATGGTTTTTATGAAATTGTGTTTAGCAATGCTAATAAAAAATTGCTTGAAGAATTTGAAACCATAGTAAAAAAACTAGGAATTAAATACAACATTTCTAAGAAAAAAGAAGGTCATAAAACTTTTACGGTTAAAATTGCTTCCAAAGAATTTTATCATGATCTTATTACTGAGTTCCCTGAACTTTCCCTGCAATCACAATCTCAAAGATTTACACATGTAAAAGTTCCAAATAAGATTTTAATGAGTTCTAAAAGTGTTAAAAAGGCATTTTTAAATGCTTATTTCAAAAGAAGTGGTTTTGTAGACAACTGTAGAGTTGGTTATTCCACACCTTCAATAAAAATGGCAGAAGATTTACAAGATTTACTTTTAATGATGGGAATTTATTCCTATATTTCAAAAGATGAAAGAACTTATAAAGTTATAATCGATGGGGAAGAAAACATAAAAAAATTTGCTAAGATAATTAAAGATGATTTCCGCATTGGAAGAATTAATGATTTAATAGAGACTTCAGGAAATAAGAATAACCAGGATCAGAATATTTTAGAAAATGAAATTGTTCAGGATATAGAAGACGATGAAAAAAGTGTTAAAATATCAAATAATGAAAGGCAGAGAAATATAAGATTTATTAAAGTTAAAAATGTAAAGTTCGTTGAAAATTCTGACTCAAAATGGGTTTATGATATAACTGTTGAACCACATCATCTATTTGTCTCACATGGTATAGTATTACATAATTCAATAAGCATTGCTAAAGCAGGGATAATGGCAACCCTAAATTCACGTTGTTCTGTTTTGGCAGCTGCAAACCCAAAATTTGGAAGATTCGACAGGTATAAATCTATATCTGAACAAATTAATTTACCTTCAACAATATTGTCTAGATTTGATTTAATTTTTGTAATTGAAGATTTACCAAATAAAGATAGAGATCGTAGGTTAGCAGAACATGTCCTTAAAATCCACCAGGCTAGAGATATAAAGCCTGAAATTGATCCAGAGTTATTAAGAAAATATATAGCATATGCAAGAAAATATATCAAGCCAAAACTGACAAAAGATGCTAGAGAAGTTATAGAAGATTTCTATGTTTCAATGCGTTCTAAAGGGTTGGAAGAAGATTCACCAGTTCCAATAACAGTAAGGCAATTAGAGTCTATTGTAAGACTTGCAGAAGCTTCTGCCAGAATGAAACTTAAAGACAAAGTTGAAGTTGAAGATGCTAAAAGAGCAATAAGACTTGTCGAAGCATGTTTAAAACAACTTGGATATGATCCAGAAACAGGTAAAATAGATATAGACAAGGTTGAAGGTAGAACTCCAAAATCAAAAAGAGATAAATATAATGCAGCTTTAGAACTCATAAAAGAGTTAGAAGACGAATATGAATCAGTTCCAGAATCTATGATAATCTCTGAGATGAATGAGAGATATAATATAGATGAAAATGAAACTAAGGAAATACTTAAGACATTGAGAGACAAAGGAATGATATATAAAGATAGAGATGGAGGTTTCGGAACTGTATAAAAAAGGAGGTTAAAAAATGGATTATGAAAAATTACTTGATAGAGCCATAGATCAGTTACCACCAGAAGTTTTTGAAACAAAACGATTTAAGGTACCTAAAGCTCATGTAGTTATACAAGGAAATAGAACTTTTATTACAAATTTCAAAAAAATTGCAAATTCCCTAAATAGAGATCCACAACAATTTCTAAAATATTTATTAAGAGAATTAGGTACTGCAGGAAATATAGAAGGCGACAGGGCAATATTACAGGGTAAAATATCAATATCTCTAATTAATAGACGAATAAAAGAATATATAGACAAATACGTTATGTGTCCAGAATGTAATAGACCAGATACAAGAATAATTAAGGAAGGCAGAGTACTGATGTTAAAATGTGAAGCTTGTGGTGCTAAAGCCCCTCTCAGAAAACTAAAATAGCTAAATTTTTTTATTTTTGTTTTTTACCATATAATTCGTCTAAAGCTAGGTTTAATTTCATTATATTTACAACTTCTCTATCAGCTCCAAGTGGTTTTTCTGCAAATCTATATATAAGTTTTACAACTTCAACTTCAGAAATTCCTCTTGCTTTTGCAACTCTAGGTGCTTGTAATAATGCTGAATCTACAGATATGTATGGCTCAAAACCACTACCTGATGTTGTGACAATGTCTGAAGGTATCGGCATGTTTTTTGGTAAAGAATTTTCAGTTCTTACCTTATTTAGCCTATCTTTAACCTCGTCAATAAGTTTTTTATTCGTGGGGCCAAGATTACTTCCACTTGAATTACATACATTGTAATCACAAGCTGAAGGTCTTGGATGGAAATATTGAGGCCCTGTAAAATTTTGTGCTATCAGTTCTGATCCTATAACAGTGCCATTTTTTATGATTAGACTTCCTTGTGATTGTTTTGGAAATAGTACTTGTCCAATTGCTGTAACTATTGAAGGATAAACAATGCCTGTAATTAATGTAAAGAGAATGTAAAGTAGGATTCCTATTTTTATTTCATTCATGATTTTCATGTTTTTAGCCTCCTAATCCAAGAGATACTAGTAGAATATCTATCAATTTGATTCCTACAAATGGTGCTATCAATCCACCGACACCATATATCAGTATGTTACGTATAAGCATTTGTGAAGGTGATAAACCTGGACGCAACCTTACACCTCTTAAGGCAAGAGGGATTAATAGTGGTATAATAATTGCATTGAAAATAACAGCAGACAAGACCGCACTTGCAGGCGTTGTAAGACCCATTATATTCAAAACTGCTAGTTCGGGGTATTTATGTGAAAATATGGCAGGTAAAATTGCAAAATATTTTGCAACGTCGTTTGTCACACTGAATGTTGTCATTGCACCTCTTGTTATCAATATCTCTTTTCCTACTTCTACAACTTTTATAATTTTTGATGGAGTGGAATCTAAATCAACCATGTTAGCTGCTTCCTTTGCTGCGGACGTACCTGAGCTCATTGCAATTGCTACATCTGCTTTTGCAAGAGCTGGCGCATCATTTGTTCCATCTCCTATCATTGCAACTATGTGTCTTTCTTCTTTTGATTCATATTTTTCTACAATTTTTAATTTGGTTTCAGGTTTAGCATTGGCAATGAAATCATCTACACCTACTTTTTTTGCTATTGCTTTTGCAGTTATTGGATTATCTCCTGTTATCATTATGGTTTTAATGCCCATTTTTTTCATTAAAGATAATTTATCTTTTACACCTTTCTTTATCACATCTTCAAGTCTTATGATACCTAATGCTCTATGATCATCTGCCACTAATATGGGTGTTTCACCTCTAGATGAAATTTCTTTAACGATCTTGTCTATTTCATCTTCAGGTAAGTAGCCGCCATTTTTTAAAACGAACTCTTTTACAGCATCTATAGCTCCCTTCCTTATTTTACGATTACCAATGTTTACACCACTCATTCTAGTTTCCGGTGTAAATGGAATAAATTTGGCTGTTGGCGGCACTTTAATATCATGCCTTATATTTAGTTCTTTTTTTGCTAATTCAACTATGCTTTTCCCTTCTGGTGTTTCATCTGCCAAAGATGCTAATAAAGATGCCCAAACTAAATCACTTTTTCTTACATTATTTAGTGGTATAAATTCTGTTGCTTTTCTACTTCCATGTGTTATTGTCCCTGTTTTGTCGAGTAACATAACATCTACATCGCCTGCCGCTTCAATGGCTCTACCACTCAAAGCAATGACATTATGTTTTAAAAGCCTGTTCATGCCTGCAATCCCTATTGCTGGTAATAATGCTCCAATTGTTGTAGGCATAAGACACACTAGTAATGATATCAAAACAGGTATTGTGGTTGCAACGCCCATGTAACTTGCAAATGCTGGTAATGTACCAACTACAGCAATAAACGTGATTGTTAGACCTATAAGTAACACTTCTAAAGCTTTTTCATTTGGTGTTTTTTCTCTTTCAGCACTTTCTACCATTTTTATCATTCTGTTAACGAAACTCTCTTCAGGATCAACAGTTATTTTAACTTTTATTTTTCCAGAAAGTACTTTAGTTCCACCAACTACTCCACATCTATCTCCACCAGATTCCCTAATAACAGGTGTAGATTCGCCAGTTACAGGTGATTCATCTATAAGTGCTTTACCCTCTATTATATCTCCATCCATCGGAATTATATCTTTTTCCTCGACTAAAACTATATCTCCTTTTTTAAGTTTTGACGCAGGTATTTCTATTATTTTTCCGTTTTCATCTAATTTTTTAGCTAAAACCTCTCTAGTTTTTTTCAATGATTCTGACCTGGCCTTCCCTTGAATTTCAGCTAATGATTCAGCAAAATTTGCAAATATTACTGTAAACCATAACCATAATGTGATTTGAAGGTTAAATAAGAAATTTGTACCTAAAAGCATGTCATGTATTGTTAAAAATGTGGTTATAATTGCCCCAACTTCTACAATAAACATTACAATATTTTTGATCATGACAAGTGGATTTAAATTAATAATCGCTTGCTTTAAAGCACTCATCATTAATTCTTTTTGAAACAAGGACTCTTTAGGTAATTTTGTTTTTACCGTCCTAATCACCTCCTCACATGAAAACCTTGCCTTCTTGGAGGAATAAATGTTCAAGGCCAGGTCCTAATGTTAATATTGGGAAGAATGTAAGTGCACCAACAATTATTATCACAGATATAAGCATTATGACAAAAACTGGGTTTGTTGTTGGAAATGATACTGCTGTTGCAGGTATTTTTCCTTTTTTTGCTAATGCACTTCCTATTGCGATTCCAGGAATTAGACTTAAATATCTGGCTACTAACATTCCAATGCCTGTTGTTATATTATAGAATAATGTATTGACATTTAATCCTGCAAAAGCAGATCCATTGTTGGCATGTGCTGAAAAGTATGCATATAAAATTTCACTTAATCCATGTGCTGAAGGATTACCTAAACTTGATAATCCATATGGAGTTGTTGCTGCAATTGCAGCAAGGGTTAACATACTAACATTTATTCCAACTATTCCAATTACAGCCATTTTCATTTCAAATATCCCTAATTTTTTTCTCAAGAATTCAGGAGTTCTTCCTATCATTAAACCTACAATAAACATAGTTAATATTATATAGTAAAGCATGAGAACTAATCCTACACCACATCCACCAAAAATATTGCTTACACCCATGAGAAACATGTACATCATTCCTGTGAGTGGCATGTCACTGTCATGCATATGATTTACAGCGCCACATTCAATTCCAGTTGTTTGTATTCCAAATAATACTGAAGGTGTTACACCAAAACGTACTTCTTTACCTTCTAAATTTTCACCTGTAACTCCAATTTTTTCTAATAATGGATTTAGCTTATATTCTGACCATAAAGCTAATGCGAGAGCCATTGATATGATTACCATTACTGCAACATAAATTGCAATCCCTTGCCTGCTATTTCTAATTAAGTATCCAAACATGAAAATTTGGGCTGCTGGTATTAATGAAAATAACAAGGTTTCTGCAAAGTTTGTATATATATTTGGATTTTCAAAAGGATGTGCAGAATTTGTTCCGAAAAATCCTCCACCGTTAGTTCCAAGTATTTTAATTGCTTCTTGAGATGCTACAGGGCCCAAAGCTATAATCTGTTTACCACCTTCAAAAGTTTTAGCTGTAATATATGGACTAAATGTTTGAATTACTCCTTGGGAAATTAAAAACAGTGCAAAAATAATGCATAAAGGTAATAAAACATACAATGTCATTCTTGTAACATCTACCCAAAAATTACCTATTTTATCAGTATTACTACGTATAAAACCTCTTATAAATGCGAGAAGTGGTGCCATTCCTGCAGCTGCAGAAAGAAAATTATGCACTGTTAGCCCTATCATCTGTGTCAAGTAACTCATTGTATTTTCTCCTGCATATGCCTGCCAATTAGTATTGGTCATAAAAGAAATTGCAGTATTTAGTGCAGTATCCCATCTAACTGGTGGGAACCCCTGTGGATTAAGAGGTAAAAATGCTTGAATTTCTTGTAATAAAAACAATGCTGTCAACATGACTGTATTGAAAATTGTGAATGCAATGGCATATTCTTTCCAATTCATTTCTCTCTTCTCATCTATATTACATATTTTGTAAATAAAATTCTCTATAGGACGTACAATGGGAGTAATGAATGTTTTTTTTCCTGTAAAAACTCTTGCCATGTATTTACCTAAAGGCCATGCAAGAAATGTGAGTAATATGTAAAAAGCAATGATGTATGTGATGTTATCAGCATTCATAAATTTTTCACCCCCTATACACAAGAATGTAAAATGAAAATTGTTAGTTTTTTTCCAGTATTTACTTAAGATCTGGAATATGACTAATTGACTATATCCTATATATAGTTTTTGGTAAATTTTGTATCATAAAAAACTTTCGCAAATTTTATAAGGTGTAGAAAATTTTTAAGAAAAATTAAGAACTTTTCTTTTGTAAAATAAATTTAAGAACAAAATAAACTTGATTTTAATATTTTTATTTATGGTTCTTTAAATATTTTATAAAGAATTGCTTTTTGTGTATGAAGACGATTTTCTGCTTGATCCCAGACAACAGAATTTGGACCATCTATAACATCACTGGTTGTTTCTTCACCTCTAACTGCTGGAAGGCAGTGCATAAATATTGCATCTTCCTTTGCATGACTCATTAGTTTCTTATTAACCTGATATTTTTTAAATGCTTTCAATCTAGTTTTACGTTCATTTTCTTGCCCCATGCTAATCCACACATCTGTATAAACAACGTCTGCGCCTTTAACAGCTTCAATGGCATCTGAAGTGATATTTATTTTTGCCCCTGTTTTTTTAGCAATTTTTAATGCCTTATTTACGATTTTATTTGAAGGTTCATAACCTTTAGGTGAAGCTACTGAAATATCAATGCCTAATATAGAAGATATCAGAATTAAAGAATTACAAACATTGTTCCCATCTCCAACAAAAGCCAATTTAATATTAAATCCACCTTTATATTCTTTTATGGTTTGCATGTCTGCAAGTGCCTGACATGGGTGTTCCTCATCTGTTAAACCATTTATCACAGGAATAGTAGAATGTTTGGCTAGCTCAATAACATCTTTATGTCTGTTTGCTCTAATCATTATTCCATCTACATATCTACTCATAACTTTTGCAGTATCTGCTATTAATTCACCTCTTCCTAATTGTAATTCTGAAGAAGGTAAATAGAGAGCATTGCCCCCTAATTGTAACACTGCTACCTCAAATGAAACTCTAGTCCTTGTTGATGGTTTTTCAAAAATCATTGCAAGGACTTTATCTTTTAAAACTTTTTCTTTTATTTTTCCATTTTTAAACTTTTCAGCTATGTCTATTAATTCTTCGACTTCATCTTTAATATCACAAACAGATAAAACATGTTTCATGTTTTCTCCTCCAAAAAAATAAAAAAATGTTATTCTTTTCTTAGGGAATTCATATGTTCAATTCTTTTTTCAATTAATTCACGAGTGCCAATATCTCTCCTATGGTAAACTTTACCTTCAACATAATTAGTTGCTTTTTCACAAAGTCTTTCAGCCTTGTATATACTATCTCCTTCTGCTACCAATCCTAAAGATCTAGAAGATGTCATGTAAATTTTATTATTTTTCTGAGTTACAGATGCATAATACAATTTTACACCTAATTTTGAAATTTCCTTTTCATTTATCTTTATTGGATGACCAGCAAATTTTGTTTTTGGATATCCTTCTGGAACTATATATTTACACACAGTTGCTTTTTTTCTAAAATCTGCTTTTTTCAAATTACCATCTACTATTCTCTCACATATTTCTAAAAAACTATCTTTGAGCAATGGTAAAACATTCATTGCTTCAGGATCACCAAATCTAGCGTTATATTCTACAATTTTTGGACCATCTGCACATAACATAAATTGCCCATATAGTATACCCTTATATGGCCCAACTTCTTTGTTTATAGCCTTTAAAGTATTTTTCATTATTTTAACAGCTTTGTTATATTCATCACGTCTTAAAAATGGCAGCAACCCATCTTTATCAGAGTATGAACCCATACCTCCAGTTATAGGTCCAGTATCTCCCTCAAAAGCATGTGGATGATCTTGAACTGCAGGCATTGGGACCAATTTTTTACCATCACAAAAAGCTTGCAACGTGAATTCTTCACCTAACAATCTTTCTTCAATTATTACTTTTGAATATCCTCCTATTTTATTTTCAATTACTTGTTTAGCATATTGCTTGGCTTCTTCATTGTCTTTCAAATGTTCTCCAACAACTTTTACACCTTTTCCACCCGTGAGCCCAACTGGTTTAACAGCTACATCTTTGTCAAAATTATCAAGGAATTCACAAACTTCTTCGTAATTATCAAATACGCGGTAAAATACAGAACCTTCTATATCATATTTGTCAAATAATTTTCGCATGAAAAACTTATTTGTTTCTATTTTTGCAGCATCTTTGGTAGGACCAACACAATCTATCCCGGCCTTCATCAATTCATCAACAATTCCTTTTTCTAGAGGAGATTCCGGTCCTATGACTGCAATGTCTATGTTATTTTTTAAAGCAAAGTCTCTAATTTTTTCTACATTGTTTTCATCCATTATTTTATATTCTGAAATTCGTGCTATCCCCGGATTTAAATTGCTCATAACAGAATAAATCTCTGCTTCTCCATGTAACGATTCACATATTACATGTTCTCGTGCTCCACCACCAACTACTAGTACTTTCATGAACATAACCTCCTTATATATAATTATAAACTTAAGGATTAATAAGGCATGAAACAGAGGTGTCAGCATGAATGGAGGGGAAGCATTAGTCAAATCATTGATTGACCAGGGTACAAAAATTGTTTTTGGATACCCTGGCGGAGCAGTTTTACCTCTATATGATGTAATATTTGATTCAGAGTTGGAACATATATTAGTTAGGCATGAACAATGTGCGGCACATGCAGCAGATGGTTATGCTCGTGCCTCAGGTAAAGTAGGAGTATGTATAGCCACTTCAGGCCCTGGTGCAACAAATTTAGTTACAGGTATAGCTACAGCATATATGGATTCTTCACCTATTATAGCTATTACTGGACAAGTTCCAACAAACATGATAGGTAACGATGCATTTCAAGAAGTTGATATAATAGGAATAACAATGCCAATTACTAAACACAGTTTTAGGCCAAATCATCCTGATGAAATACCTCCAATTATACGTTCTGCATTCAAGTTAGCATCAACAGGTAGACCAGGGCCAATTGTAATAGATTTACCAAAAGATATTCAAGAAGGAGAATTAAGTAAATATCAGGACAAGGGATTAGAATTACCAGGTTATAACCCAACAATAGAAGGTCATCCACTACAAGTGAAAAGAGCTGCCGAAGCTATATGTAAATCTGAAAGGCCAATCATTCTGGCAGGTGGGGGAGTTATAATATCCAATGCTTCAGAAGAAATAAAAACTCTTTCAAGAATTATTAATGCTCCAGTTACAACGACATTACTAGGTAAAGGAGCTATACCTGAAGATGACCCTATGTCTATAGGAATGTTAGGCATGCACGGAAGAAAAGTAGCAAATTTAGCTGTAAATGAATCTGATTGTATTATTGCAGTAGGATGTAGATTTTCAGACCGTACAACTGGCGATGTAAATAAATTTGCACCTAATGCTAAAATAATACACATAGACATTGATCCTGCAGAAATTTCAAAAAATATAGAAGCAGATATTCCAATTGTAGGCGATGCAAAAACAGTCTTAAGACAAATAATAAATTGTTTAAAAAACAAAAAAGTTAATCCAGCCACTAAAAAATGGTTAAATGAAATAATTCAAAATAAAGAAAAATATAAACCTAAAATGGATTTTGAATCCATACCTTTAAAGCCACAAAGAGTTGTAAAAGAACTTTCTGAAGCAATTAATAAAGACACTATAATAACAGCAGATGTTGGTCAAAATCAAATGTGGATGGCACACTTCTTTAATGCAAGAGGCCCAAGAACATTTATTTCGTCAGGTGGATTAGGCACAATGGGATTTGGATTTCCGGCAGCTTTAGGTGCAAAGGTAGCAAAACCTGAAAACAGTGTTGTTGCTGTTTGTGGCGATGGTGGATTTTTAATGACTTGTCAAGATTTAGCAACTATAAGGGAATATGATATTCCATTGGTTATTTGCATAATGGACAACAGATATTTAGGTATGGTTGCACAATGGCAAAAATTGTTTTATGATAGAAGGTTATCTCATTCTTATTTAGGTGAAGTTCCAGATTTCGTAGAGCTAGCAGAATCTTTTAAAATCAATGCTGAACGTGTAGAAAAACCTGGAGAAGTTAAAGAAGCTGTGAAACATGCAATTAAGTCAGGAGAACCTACTGTATTAGATATCATAATCGACCCCGAGGAAATATTACCAATGGTTCCACCAGGTCATGGATTAACAGAAATAATCGGAGAAAAAGAAAATTTTAAAAAAACTAGTGAAAAAGAAAGTAAAAAGGTAAGGGCGTGATTTAGATGCGTACTCATACAATATCTGCGTTGGTAGAACATAAACCAGGAGTTTTACAAAGAATATCTGGTTTATTTACTAGAAGAGGTTATAATATTGAAAGCATAACAGTGGGAGAATCTGAAAATCCAGAGTTGGCAAGAATGACTATAATAGTTAAAGGAGATGAAAAAGTATTAGAACAAATCACAAAACAATTAAATAAGCTTGTAGACGTTATAAAAGTTAGAGATTTAGATCCAAAAACTACAGTGATGAGAGAATTATGTTTAATAAAAGTACATGCACCTGATGAATCTTCACGTTCAGAAGTAATACAATATGCTAATATATTTAGAGGTAGAATAGTTGATGTAAGTCCTGAAACATTGACAGTAGAAGTCACAGGGGATCCTGAAAAGATAAATGCATTAATTTCTTTATTAGAATCTTTTGGTATAAAAGAATTGGCTAGAACAGGCCCTACTGCTATTTCAAGAGGTAAAAAAACTATATAAAAGGAGGGATCATCATGAAAATTTATCATGAAAAGGATATAGATATGGGAGTACTTGAGGATAAAACTATTGCAGTAATTGGATATGGTAGTCAAGGTAGAGCACAGGCATTAAATATGCGTGATAGTGGGTTAAATGTAATAGTTGGTGTTAGAAAAGATGGTAAGTCATGGAATATCGCCAAAAATGATGGTATGGAAGTAACAACAATTGAAGATGCTTCCAAGAGGGCTGACATTGTTCATGTTTTAATACCTGATGAAGTTCAACCAAAAGTTTATGAAAAATACATAAAATCAGGACTTGAAGATGGAAACACTCTTTCATTTTCTCATGGATATAATATTCATTTTAAAAACATAATTCCTCCTAAGAACGTAAATGTTACAATGATAGCTCCTAAAGGACCGGGAGCAATGGTACGACGTACTTATAAAGAAGGATTTGGAATTCCAGCATTAGTCGCCGTTGAAGTAGATGTAACAGGAGATGCGTTAGATCAAGCACTTGCAATGGGTAAAGCATGTGGCTTTGCTAGGGCAGGTATATTAAGAACGACGTTCAAAGAAGAAACAGAAACAGATTTGTTTGGTGAACAGGTTGTATTATGTGGTGGTGTAACTGAACTTATAAAAGCAGCGTTTGATACTTTAGTTGAGGCTGGTTATCAACCAGAAATAGCTTATTTTGAGACATGCCATGAACTCAAGTTAATAATAGATTTAATATATGAAAAGGGATTGACAGGAATGTGGAAAAACGTAAGTAATACTGCAGAGTATGGAGGTTTAACAAGAAGAGAAAGAGTTATATCCCAAGAAGTACGCAATGAAATGAAGAAAATACTCAAAGAAATACAAAAAGGTGAATTTGCAAGAGAGTGGGCATTAGAAAATCAAGTTGGTAGACCCGTCCTCAAGCGACTAAGAGAGATTGAAAAAGAATTAAAAATAGAAAAAGTAGGATCAAAACTTAGAAAACTCTGTGGATTAGAAAAGTAGGTGGAATATGGTATTTGTTGGTATGGATCATGGTACAACTGGTATTTCTTTTGCTATTTTAAATTTTGATGAATTTAAATATTTTAAATTACGTAGAGATTTACTTTCAAAAGGTAAAATTTCGGCATTGGAAGAACTTTCAAAAAGAGTAGATTTAGATGAAATAAAATTAATGGCAGTCACATATGCTATGGGTGATGGAATAAATAAAATTCAATCATTAGATAAAGTTGAAAATCGTGGCATATTATCAATTAAAGGTGCAGGAAAAGTAACTGGTGGTGGAACAAAAGTATTTGATGAAATAAAAAATTCTAAGATACCTGCAATATTGATACCAGGTATTCATCGAAGGCTCCCATGCTTAGATGAAAGATTTAAAGCTGCATATTCTCATCATGCAAGCGCAGAAAAAGTTAGTATTTGTTATAATGCATATCTAGAGACTGGTTGGAAAAACATGATTGTCAGCGATATAAGTTCTAACACTGTCAGTATATTATTACAAGATGGTAAGATAAAGGGTGGAATAGATGCATGTCTAGGTGCTATGGGTGTAATTCATGGCCCTTTAGATCTTGAAATGATTCGTAAAATCGATAGTGGAATTAAAACTGCCAATGAATGTTTTTCGCAAGCTGGTGCAATTAAAATAGCAAAAATAAATACAAAAGTGTATCTTGCAAAAGATGAATTATGGAAAAGATTTAAAAAAGGCGATAAAAGAGCAAAATTAGCAATTGAAACGATGAAGATGACAATTGAAATGGAAATACATGGATTAGCAGGAATATCTGATGAACTAGATGGAATAGTGTTGACAGGTTCTATGGTTGATTACAAAGAATTCTATAATTCTTTAAAAGATAAATTAAATGATTTAGCACCTGTAAAAAGGCTTTCAGCAGCCTCAGGTTGTGTAGGTAGTGCTCAAATAGCAAGAGATGTTTACAATGGAAAGAGAAATATATTAGGTATAGAAGTTGATCTCTAATCTGGTTTTGATATTAACATCACTTTACTACCTTTGATAAATTGTATACCTTCCTCTGTCTCTATAACTGTATTAAAGTAATTATCTATTGCAATTATTCTTCCTTTCATTTCTTCATTATTTTTAAGAATTATTAAAACTTCTTTATCTTTAAATTTTAAAAATTTAGGATCAACATAAAATTCGTTTTCCATATTTTTACACCTTTTAGGCAGATTATTTCAATTGTATTAATACGGAAGTATTATTAACTTTTCCTGATGGTAATATAAGGCCTTTTTTTACAAACCCTTTAGTATATTCTTCCTTGACTGGTGAATAGAGAATTGCACGCATGCCTGTGTATGTCCTATAAATTATCCTTGTTTTCGGACTTACATATTTTTTTACATTTTTAAAAACTCTTTTTTTAGGTTCTGCAAGAGCAGCTATTATTACGATGTCAAAGTTTAGATTTTTTAATGCAGTTTCATCACCACATACTACTTTTATTTCATTGCTAAGACCTAATTTCTCAAGAACTTTTTTAGATTTTTCAGCTAATTTTGGAACTATTTCTATACTAACACCTTTCATCGAAAATAACTTATTTGTCAAAATAAGTGTTAGAGGTAAAGGACCTCCACCTATAAACACAATTCTATCATCTGAATTGTATTTTGCAAGCATTGCTTCATTTTGTACTAATTTCACATACCTATCATAAAAATAAAATGATTTCAATGTTTTCCAAGGGTCATCAGAATTAATAACCTTTTCAGCATGCTCAATTTCCATTTGGACACTCATTTTGTTGTAAAAATTATAGATAACATTTAAAGCCTTAGACATGAATTTATTTTTAAATATATGTTGTGCTTCATCAAAACTAATTGTATTGTCATGTGCTATTTTCTCTAGAGATTTTAAAATTGAAAATCTAACGTCTTTAGGTACATTCCCATTATATTTTTTTATAGTATCTGCAATTTCAAGTATTTTACCCCAATATTTATAACATGTCACCTAAATCTCCTCAAATCCATGTTTTCTAACATATTTATCAATTTCTTTATAGACATGTTTTATTGCATTATCAATAATTGTTTTTGGATCATGCCTTGAAATTGGATTTAAATAAAGTTCTGCATCCACATTGATATCTAATGTTTTTCCATGTTTAACATCAACATTTATTTGAAAATCAAGAATTTCTTTTTTAGGAACTTTTTTCATTATATAACCCTGCACAGAATCTGAAATAAATTCTGCAATCTTCTCTATTTCTTTGTTACTGATTTTTAATTTTCGGTGTTCCATGTTTTAAAATTTATTTTTCCTTAGTAATATGTGTAATTATAAATAATATAGCTAATACTAAAACTATTGTTGCTCCAGAAGACAAGTTAAGTAAGTATGATAGTTCTAGTCCGATAAGTGAAGAAATTATTGCAATAAAGGCTGCTATTTTCATCATTGATTCTATTCTTGAAGTATATTTCTTACCTATTGCTGCAGGAATCGTTAGTAGTGCTATCGTTAAAATTATACCCATAGCTTTTATAATCATTATTATGCTTATTGCCACAAGGTTCAAAAGAAATAAATAAAATATTGTTGTAGGAACTCCCAAAGCTTCTGCATATTCTTCATCAAAAGATATAGCTGTAAATTCTTTATTAAATAAAAAGACAGTTGTTAAAATTATTGTATCAAGTATTGTCATTAAAATTAAGTCTGATTTACTAATCATTAAAATATTTCCAAAAAGATATGTAAAGAGTCCTGATACATAACCGGGTGTTAAATTTACAAATAATATTCCAATTGCCATTCCAACTGCCCATAATATCCCAATTACGACATCTTCACTAACATCGCTTTTTTCAACAATTATGCCCATCATTGTTGCTAATACTGAAGTAAAAGGTAAAGAAGTTAATATTGGATTTAAATTTAAAAAATAACCCAGCCCAATTCCTCCAAATGCTGCATGTGATATTCCACCAGCAATAAAAACTATCCTTTTAACAACTACATAAGTTCCTATAATTCCACATGCGATTCCAGCTAAAAATGCACCAATTATTGCATTTTGCATAAATTGACATTGTATGACACTGAACATCTTATATACCGCCTAATGTTTTTTGGAAATTTCATGAGGAACTTCATGAAAAACAATGTTAACAGGGCACTTGTAAAGTTCTTCAATACTTTTTAATACTTCTTTAGGATCATCATGTACGAAAATCCTTCTGTTGAGGCATGCAATTTTCTTAACATGTTTTGAAACTACACCCACATCATGAGAAACGAGTATTATCGTCATTTTTCTATTTATTTTATTTAATAACTTATAAAACGAATTTCTAGTTCCAGGATCAATACTAGCTGTTGGTTCATCTAATAACAATAATTTAGGTTCCCTAACAAGAGCTCTAGCTAGAAATACTCTTTGTATTTGTCCACCAGATAAATCGTTTATATTTTTGTCTCTTAAGTTCCATACACCTAATTTTTTAAGCCATTTTTCTACAGTTTTAATATCTTTTTCTGAATATCTTTTTAAAGGACCAGGATAACGACCCATTAGTACAGTTTCAAAAACTGTTATTGGGAAATCATAATTATAATGAGTAATTTGAGGCATATAACCAATATTTTTTCTTGCTAATTCAGGTGGCTTGCCAAATACTTTTACAACGCCTTTACATGGTTTTATTAGTCCTACTATTAATTTTAATAAAGTTGTTTTTCCACCACCATTAGGTCCAATTATTGCTAAAAAATCATTTTTTTCTACCTTTAAATTTATATTTTCTAGCACGATTTTACCACTAATCTCATAATACACATTTTTCATCTCTACTACTGTTGAATTATTCATGTTTTAATGCCTCTAAAACTTTGTACATATTTTCTACATAATTTTCTGCTAAAGGGTCTATAACAATAATTTTAGCTCCAATTTCTTTTGCTATAACTTTAGAATTTTCTTTGTTTGTTAATGGTGTAATAAAGATTGTCTTTATTTGGTATCTTTTCGCTTCATTTATTATTTCTTTAATAGTTTCCGGATTAGGTTCTTTTCCTTCTTTTTCAATAGCTATTTGCTTTAATCCATAATCGTGACATAAATATCCCCATGCAGGATGGTAAACTAGTATATATTTATTTTTCCTATGCGAAAGTGTTTCCGAGAATTCATTATCTAATTTTTTTAATTCAGAAACATATCTATCCTTATTTCTTTCATAATAATTTTTGTTGGATGGATCAATTTTTGATAAGGTAGTATAAATATTTTCAACAATTTTTATTGCATTTTTTGGAGAATTCCAAACATGAGGATCAGTGCCTTCGCTACTTGGTAATAGTTTTATACCTTCAGAACAATTAACAATTAATATATGAGGGTTTATTGATTTTATATTCTCCATCCATTTTTTTTCAAATTCTATCCCAGAACCTATTTCAAAGTACACTTTAGCATTTTTAAGTTTTTCCAATGTCTCAGGATTAGGTTCGTAGGTGTGAGGATCAGCACCTTTTGGAACCATGACAATAACTTGAACTTTATCGCCAGCTATTTTTTCTATAAATTCTTTTTCAGGAGGAATAGTCGCTGCCACTATTATTTTGTTTGATGTTTCTTTTTTTACAGGTGTGAAAACAATTATCAACAAAGTTATTATCAATAATATAGATGCCAATGTCAATCTTCTTGCACTCATTGTTCCACCCAATTATTAGTATTAAACAAATTACATATTAATTTTTACTAAAAATTTTTGGATATGTTATTAATAATTATAAAAAATTTTATAAAGTATATATTAACAAAATTAATTTGATGAAAATTATCAGCATTTCTGTTAATAAAAAGTTTTTAGAAAAAATTGATAGGACTTGGGAAGAATTAGGGTTTTCAGGGAGATCAGAATTCATAAGAGCCGCTGTACGAAAAATGATAGATGAAAGTAAATATAAATTTCAAGATAAAATCATCAATGTTGTTCTGCTTCTAGTTCATAATAGGAGATTTGAAAAAGAGATATCGGATGTTGCACATAAATACAATGGATTAATAACTACACAGATACATAGTCACGTCGGAAATAAAGATTGTTTAGAAGTTTTTATAGTTAGAGGGAGAAGTAAGGAGATAAAAGAAATGATCCATAAATTCAGACAATATAAACTAAAGCGCTTGGAGTTAGTAACATTGTGAATTAAATCATGTCAATATTTATGCCTCCAAGACCCACTTTATTTACAACTTCAACACCATTTTTTGAAAGTGTGTAACTTTTTGTCTCTAATTCTAAATGATTTGTAGTATTTTCCAAAATAACAGCGTTTTTAGTGTTAGCATTAAAAGATATTCCACCAGAATCAACATCTGAAATAATTCGTATAGGTGATAACGAATTTAGTAACATAGAGACGCCGCCAATTGTAACGTTTGTATTTATTGATCCATTGTAGAGAAGTCCAGTGTTTAAAATGTTAAATCCACCAGTATTGACATTTAATTTTATGTTTTTAAATACTACATCTTGAATCTTAAGTTTTCCTCCGCCAAAGTAATTTATATTTACATTAAGCATGTCTATTTTTGAGTTATTTCCAAGAGTTATTTCAACTCCTCCGACTTTATCATTAATTGTTATATTGTAAATATATTTATTTGAAAGAAAAACAGAAGTAGAACCTTTATTTAGCTTTAGTTTTACATTCAGAGTATCACCGTAGATTGTATAATTAAAAACAGGATTTGTTTTTATGTTATGTCCAACATTAAAATTACATATTTCATTTGTTGAATTTTCAAATGATAGCTTTACACCACTTGTGTTTGATTCAATAGTAATATTAACATATTTTACTCCGGGAAATTCACTTTCTTTCAATTTAAAATTTTTTGTAATGTTTTCATCTTCTTTTTTATTGATGAAAGCTAATGCCCCAACTAAAAAACCAGATACAAATATTACAAAAATTATAATACTAAAAATTCTTTTTAAATCCATAAAAGTGCCTCCACAAACATTGTTATCATAGATATTACAAGTATAGGTACTCCAAATACAGATAAAAACGATTTTCCTAAACCTATATTATGTACAGTGTCTATAGCAACAGTTGCTATAAAAAGAGACCAGAGGTACATCAAGGCAAAGAGTAGTGTAGATGTAAAAAATGCTTTAAAAACTATGATAATTGTAATTGCAAAAATTCCTAATATATATGGAGCAGCTGAAAAACCTAGAAATTTAAGAGTATCATCAAATTTTCCTTTACCTCCAAAACAGAAAACTGCTACTGTATGTGAAATTAAAGACCAAATTAGTAATATTAGAAATCCTAAAATTAAAAACACCAATGCAAAAAATATTTGAAATATAATAACAACGCCTGTTAATCTTGATAATATTCCACCAAACATGAAACCAAGAAAAGCAAACATGAATAAATATATTATTAGTCCATGATCATCTTTTCCTTTTTGTTTCATAGTTTTTAATGTATCTCTTGGATAAACAAGAATATCTAACAATTCTTCAGAAAAATCCATTATTCTTTTCAAGTCTGACCACCAAACCTTATATATTTCTCAAAGGTTATATATAGTTAACACAGGATTTCGTAAAGTTATGATAACAAAAAGAATTTTTTGTTGTTAGATATATTGTTTAAGTGAACTATTCCTCACTTTTGCTTCATCAATAGAACTTACCCAAGACCATCTCTCTTATAAAAATATTCCAAATGTTTTTTCTCAACAGATGTCAGAGTACTCATTCCTCAACGGTACGCTGATATATAACCCTTTAACTTATTTCCATAGTTTAATCCTTCGATGCTCTTGGATTTACCACCTAAATACAGCTTTTTAGCTTTGTATTAGTAAGTGAAGAAATTTACTCAAGCACCAAATTTTTAAGTAAATTCTCACGTTAATTGGTTTTGAATATAAAATAGTTTTCAACTCTCCCTACGCTTTTGTAGGAGATTTCTCACAGATAGAGTTAAACACGAAAATTTAAATTTAATATTTTTTATTTTTATATCAATTAATAAATTAGATTTTTGGGTGAAGAAATGAAAATTACATATGAAGATACAAAAAAGAATATTATAGAGTTGATACCTGAAACACTTGATGATTTATGGCATCTTTCACATATTATAAAGAAAGGAGACTTAGTTTCTGCAGTGACAACAAGAAGAATACAAGACAAAAGTGGTGAAAGAATTAGAAGTGATAGAGGAATAAAAAAGACATTTCGACTTACAGTTAGAGTGGAGTCTGTCAAATTCCATAAATATACTGGTAGATTGAGGGTTACTGGTGTGATAGAAAAAGGTCCTGAAGATATAGTACCTCTTGGATCATACCACACATTAGAAGTAAAGTTAAACAAAAAGATATGTATAAAAAAAGAAGAATGGCCTAAGTGGGCTATAGATAGACTAAAAGATGCTATAAATGCTTCAAAAGAGTTAAATGCAATTATATTATTAATAGAAGAGAATTCTGCAGAGTTAGGCTTATTAAGACAATATGGTATTGAGTATTATGGTCCCATCACTGGCAATATCTCTGGAAAAAGAATAAAAGATAAAACAAGGGATAAAAAAATAATTGAATTTTATGAAAAAATCATAAGTAGTTTAAAAAAGTTTAAAGATGTAGGAACTATAATAATTGCTGGTCCTGGTTTTGCCAAAGATGATTTTTATGCCTATTTAAAAGATAAATATCCAAAAATTTCAAAAATATCTATTGTTGAAAGTGCTGGAAGTGGTGGAAGGACAGGTATCCAAGAAGTACTTAGAAAAGGCACTGTAGAAAAGGTTCTCGAAAAACACAGGGTTGCCCGAGAAACAAGGGAAGTAAATAAAATTCTAGAAAAAATAACTAAGTCTCCATCATTAGTTGTTTATGGAAAAGATCATGTTATTGAAGCTGCAAATCTGGGTGCTATAAAAAAGCTTTTAGTTCTTGATACCTTATTACATGATGAAAAAATAGAATCCTTAGTAAAAGAAGTAGAAAAAATGCGAGGCGAAGTCATAGTAATAAGTAGTGAACATGAAAGTGGTAAACAATTGAAATCAATAGGTGGATTGGCAGCTCATTTAAGATTTAAAGTAAAGTGATAGCATGTTGAAAATAATCTTTGCTATTATCTTAACTTCTATATTAACTTTGTTACTCAATTTTTTGTTAAGAAAGCTAAAACCAAAAAATCTCTTTAAAAAAATTAGAGGTGGAATTCCAAGAGGAGTAGGAGCAGCGCCTTTTATAACTTTAGTTTTTTTCACACCCCACCCTTATAATTTATTTATATTTATAATTGGCATTTCTGCATTTTTAGATGATATAATTGGAAGGGTGAAAATCAATAAATTGGGAATTGAGTGGGGACAGCTATCACGAGGAATAGGGATGTTAACTATTGCAATTCTAGGATATTCTTATTTTGGAATTGCAAGTTTCTTAATAGCTTTCATGGTTCAACCTCTAAATATAGCTGACATGCAACCAGGAAAAGCTTGTACAACAATAATCACCATGGCATCAATTGTTTTAATTATGATGATTTTTAAAGGACAAAATTATTATTTGCCTCTACTTTTACTTGTAGTAACGTTGGCATATTCTCCACTAGATTATAAAGGTAAAATAATGATGGGAGAGATTGGAAACCATTCTTTTGCTGTGGCATTGGGGATATGTTTTTATCTTCTTGGCGGACCTCTAACAGTATTAATATTTTTATTTTTAACTTCAGCTTTTATTGCATTTATAAGAAGGAAATATCTGGAGAAATATTTAGAGGAAAAATTAGGAATAAAAAATCCTACATTTGGTGACTATTTTATGGATGTGATGACTGGAGGTGGATTGGGAGATTTTATTAGGAGATTAATTCTAGGTAAAAGACAAATTAAAGTTAAAAATCCAGTTTTAATATTTTTAGGGTTTAGAAGACTACTATACAATAAGGTGGTTAAATGAAGGCACTTATAACAATCACAGGACGAGGAATTGGTGGCGATACAGTCACTGCATTAAATATTGCAAAATCACTTGAAAAAAGAGGCGTTAAATGTGAATATGCACTTGACCATAAAGCTCCAGGGTTCTTATTTCGAAAAATGAATATAAAATGGCATAAAGTAACTATTCCTCAAGCAGGTGGACATGCAGCTACAAAAATGAGGATAATAAGGGCAGCTTTACTATCCATAAAAGGGGTTGCTGAAACATGGCATTTGATAAAAAAAATTAATCCTGATGTTGTTGTTGGTGTAATTGGAGGTGGAGCAATTATAGGTTGTACTGCTGCAAAATTAGCTAGAGTTCCTGCGGTAGGAATCCTCATAACACCCTTAGACGGTATGATATGCACAAAATTAAATCCATGTATAGCATTGCCAGAATCTAACCTTTATTTTGAAAAAAGAAAAAATCTTTATAAGTCATATTCACCAATAGATCCAGAAATAATTAAAGGTAGTTATGAAAGAGCCATTAAAAGAATGCCTAGTGGATTTAAAGAAAATAAAAAAACTATATTATTTTCGTCAGGTTCTTCTCTTTTTGAAAAAATGGCTATAGCAGCTGAAAAAATATCTAAATTATTATCTGACTACAACATTGTAGTAACTGGGCATCCTCTAAGCAACGACATCCTTAAGCATCTGAATAACACAATATATCTAGGCTATGTTGACTGGATGAAAGATCTTTATAAAATTGTAGATTTAGCAATTCTTTCAGATGATGGTGTGATGGTACATGAAGCTATAGCTTGTAAAATTCCAACTGTAGCATTGAAAGGAGTTAAATATGGTAGAGAACACAATATGGCAAAGGTTTTCCCAGACGCTGTAATAGAAAGTTATGTGAATGAAATAGAAATGAAAGTTGAAGAAGCTTTATCAAAATTAGATTCAATGAAAAAAGCCGCAAGTAAATATAGTAAAGAAATTTTAAGGGCTGGAGATAAAATTGCTGATATAATATTAAACCATGTTAAAAAATAAAAATTATCTGGGGGTTTTCAATGTCAAAAAAATTATTACTAGGCATTGCATTAATTATTGTAATTCTCGGAATAGGAATTTCAGTATATTTTTATCCTAAAATAGAGTTGCAAAAAAATACATCAAAGAAAATAGATCCTGTCGCAGAAGCAAGAAGATTTGATGTAAAAAATGCAATGAATTTTACTTCAAAAATATGTAAGTTAGGTCCAAGATATGGCGGAAATAAGGCAGAACTTGAAGCTGCAAATTTATTAGAAAGTAAATTTAAAGAATATGGTTTGAATACATCTAAAGAAAAGGTTAACTTAGATGGTGGATATACTTACAATGTTATAGGTGAAATTAAAGGTTCAGAATATCCTAATAGGTATATTATTATAGGATCACATATTGATTCTCCAGGATTTTGTGAAGGAGCTACAGATGATGCAGCTGCATTGGGAATACAAGTTGAAGTTGCAAGAATTTTAAAAGACTGCAATCCAAAAAAATCTATTTTGATAATTGGATTTGGTGGAGAAGAACAATGGTTCAAAGGTTCTGAATACTTTGTTAAAAAACATCCTGACATCGTTAAAAATTGTGATGCAGTAATAGATTTAAACTGTGTTGGTTCTGGTGAAAATGTTGGATTGATAAAACATAGTTATTTACCTTCTCCTGTTGATGGAGATCCAAACTTAATAAATGTATTAAAGTCTTCTGCAGAAAAATTAAATCATGGTGTTATTGTCACAGAAACCACATATCCAAGTGACACATATCCTTTCTACAAAAAGAATGTTCCAGTGTGTCAGGTCATGAGTCAACCTTTTGGGGTTTCACCATGGAGTAGTGAAAATACCTTTGATAAGTTAAATTCAAATGATATTAAAAAAATTGGTGAAACATTGGTTCTTGGAGTTTTAAACTTATCAAATATGAATTCTGTAAAACAAGTTAAAGCTTCTTATGTAACAACGTTTAAAGCATCACTAGATGATGGATGTTCATCAATATTGCTTCATGTAAACAATACAGAAGATATATTTTCATATAGAAGGGATGCAAAATATAAAGCAAATATTTATATAGAAAAAGAAGAGGTTTTTGGTAAAAATAGAGTCATTGAATATAAAACTAATAATGGACGATTTTATCACTCGATAATTACAGAAGATGGTTGGATAGTTGGGATAGGTGGAAGAGATTCATCAGATATAAATGATGAATTGAGAACAATTGCGGAAACAATGATGGACAAGGGGATACAGCATAAATACCTAAAAGAGGCACTTGAAGTTTTAAAATCTAATGGTTGGGGACATCTATTTATAAAAGCCCCTGATAATACTGTCGGAGTTGTAATTTACGATTATAGGGCAAAACAATCAAAAATTGATATTTTTAAAATTAAGAATAATGAATTTGTGGTAGTTCCTAATAATCCAAAATTTTATGTAAAAGGTAAATTTAAGGGAGATCCGATATTTGATGCAATAGACATTGCACATAAAGATCCCTATGGAATACATAAACATGACATTATAACATATGACATTAATGGCACTAATTTAAAAATATTTGCATCTCAAGATGGTTTTCCTGACAATATTATCTATTTAGGTCATAAAATTCCCGGAAAATCATTGCCAAAAGCTCCTGAAAAGAAGATGCTTGGTGAGATTATACTTAAAAGAGTTGTAAGAGAAAATAAAAATGATTTTTGGTGTTTTTTAATTAATATGTTTGAGGGGTTTTTTAGATGGTTGCAAAACGTATTATACCTTGTTTAGATTGTGATTTACAAGTTCCTCAAGGACGAGTTGTTAAAGGTGTTGAATTTAAGAATATTAAGTATGCTGGTAACCCTGTTGAATTAGCAAAAAAATATTATGAGGAAGGTGCTGATGAAATTGTTTTTTTAGATATCACCGCATCTCATGAACGAAGAGAAACCATGACACATGTCATTGAGGCTGTTGCAGAAAATGTTTTTGTTCCTATATGTGTAGGTGGTGGCATAAAAACTGTCAACGATTTTACAAAAATGCTTAAGGCAGGCGCTGACAAATGTTCCATAAATACAGCTGCAATTAAAAATCCTGAATTAATTAATAAAGCTTCTAAAGTCGTTGGTTCACAAGCTTGCGTAGTTGCAATTGATGCTAAGCGCAGATATGTAAATGATCCTAATGAAACAGATAAAATCGTTGTTAAAACAGAAAAAGGATATTGTTGGTATGAATGTAGTATATATGGTGGACGTAAATTTACTGGTATAGATGCAATTGCCTGGGCAATGGAATGTGAAGAGAGAGGAGCAGGCGAAATATTATTGACTTCTATGGATAGAGATGGAACAAAAGAAGGATATGATATTCCATTAATCAAAGAAATAACAAAAAGAGTGGACATCCCTGTCATTGCTTCAGGCGGTGTCGGAAACCCTAAACATATTTATGATGCGTTTAAGCTTGGAAACGCAGATGCTGCATTGGCTGCAAGCATTTTTCATTATAATGAATATAGCATATCTGATGTAAAAAAATATTTGTGGGAAAAGGGTGTGGAAGTAAGGTTATAGTATGGAAATAAATAAAATAAAATGTGGAAAATTTAGTTTTAATGTTCCTAATTTTGACTTAAAATTAACAATGTTCAGTGGCCAGACTTCACAACCGCCTTGGAAACACAAAAATGATTATTATCAAGAGTTAATTTTTATTGAGGATAAACCATGTTTGATAAAAGTAAGACAAAAAAACAATCATTTAGAAGTTAAATATGAGACAGATACAAAAGTATCTCCCCAAGATATTAAAAAAACTATAAAATATATATTTGATTTAGAATTTAATTTGGATAAATTTTATTTTAATTTTACACAAAATGATTCAATATTTTCAAGAATTGTTGAAAAATACAATGGATTAAGACTTTTTCTTGCACATAATAAATATGAATGCATAATTTCATCAATTACGTCTGCAAATAATTCAATCTCAAAATGGACACGTTCAATATTGAGAATTAAAGAAAAATTAGGAAGAAAATATGTTTTTCCATCTTCTGAGGAGATGTACTATTTTCCTGATCCAGAAACAGTCTTAGAAAATAAAGATAAACTTAAGTATTGTGGAGTTGGTTATAGGTATAAATATATTGTTGAGACTACAAAAATTTTGTATGAGAATTTATCTATTGATGAAGTTAATAAGATGGAATATGATGAAGCTTTTGAAACATTACTTGAGTTACCTGGTGTAGGTCCGAAGGTAGCTGATTGTATTCTTTTATATGGATTTAGGAGATATGAAGCATTTCCAGTAGATATATGGATAACAAGGGCAATCAAAGATCTTTTTGGTGTATCTAAAGATATAAGAGAATTTGGACAATCAAAATTTGGTAAATATGCTGGATATGCACAACTCTACCTATACCAATATATACGGCACAAAAAATGAAATTTCAAAAAAATTTTAAAAATTTTGAAAAATTTGTTAAAAAAACATATGAAAAATCTTTAAACATTCTTGAGAAGAAGTATTGTTGGAAATGTCCACAGAAAACAACAAGCCATATTATTAAATGTAGAGAAGTGGAAATATACCAAAGACTTTATAAATCTTTTAAAAATGCTTTAAATGAATTTTTAATAAATAATTATTCTAAAGAAAATATTAAAAGAATAAAATCACGTTTATTCCAGAAGATTTCTAAAGAATTTTTAACATTGGTAAAAATTGATGAAAATTCTGATTATTTCGCTGGTAGCTGGATTATTCTTCGGAGAAACTCACGTGTAATCAAAAAAGGTGACCTAATTTTGTACAAAACTAACTCTGGTTTTAAAATGTCTAAAGTTCTTAGGAAATATTGTGAAGATAACCTGGACTACATAGATGTTGGAGACAAAAAACTGCTTAATTATGAAATCTATGGTAAAATAGAGAAAATAATAGAACCTAATGATGATTTATATCCAATTTTTGAAAATATTTCTGCACCCATAGTTCTAAAATTGACTTCCTAGACTTATAATCTCAAAATAACTTCTTCCTCTTCAAAAGCCCCTGGATCCTTCTCTATGCATTCCTTAACCTTTTCCTTTATCTGATCAGCATCCTCAACATCTATCAAATCAACAATCTCAACCTGTTTCTGGAATCTCTCCAATGCTTCCTCTGGTAAATTCTCTATGTAAGGTATTGCTCCCTTTGCACCAATTATCTTCCTTTTATCATCGACACCATTCTTATGTAACGCTTTCATACTCTGTCCAACAATGTGCCCTTGAACCTCTGAACCACATAAAACTAGGAATCTTATGTTTGGATTTGAGATTATATTTGCTATTACCTTCTCTATTCCTAAATTCTCTGTCTTGCAAGGCCCAGCTATTGCAGCTCCTGCATCTATTGGTATATCTTCTATATGTGATGCTAATGTTACTGCTGCAACAGGACTTTCAGGATCTCCAACAATATAATCTCCACTAACTACTGGCCATCCTTCTGCTGGTTCTTTTTTCTTTACCATATTTTTTCACCTCCTTCTTCTTTTGTTTAATTATTTGTTCATTAATTATTAAATTGTTTTCTATTTTTCAATTTATTATGATAAATTTAAAAAAAGTTTATTAAAAATCAATTATTTGTTTAAAAAAGTTATTTAAATAACCAAGGTTCCATTAATACAGCCTTACATTCATGTTTAAATTTACATTTTCCACAATTTCTAGGCATTGGACATCCTATTTTTTTAACATATTCGTCTATGTTTTTCATTTCCTTTGGATAGTATCCTGAATAATTTACATTTTTTAAACCAATTTCTTTGCATTTTTTAACCAATTTTTCCATAAGTTTTTTACTTGGACCTGCATGATAATACAAAACAAAATTTGGTCTAAATCCTATCAATTTATAATTTAATGAAGGATCAATGTCTTTGATAAATTCTGCTATTTTTAAAACTTGTGAATCAGTAATTTTAGGAATAACAACAGATCTAAAAACTCTTATTTTTTCTGGATGATTTTTTGCAAGATATTCTGCATTTCTGAGTACAGGATCTACAGGAGCGCCAGTTAAGTTTTGATGTATGTCGTTGTCAAAGGCTTTTATCTCAAAATTTATGAAAGATGCAATTTTTACCAATTTTTTAAAAGTTTTCTTAGTTGCAAATCCATTCGTTGCAAAACCAATTCTTAAATTTTCTTTTTCTTCTGTTACATATTTTATGACTTCCTCTATGTATGGAAGATGTATCGAGGGTTCACCACCTGTGAAACTAATTCCAGAAACTCCTATTTTTTTAGCTATTTTACTTTCTAATTGTCTTAAAATTTCCTTACCTAATTTCTCAGGTTCTACATAACCCCTATATATCCAACCAGTGTCAGGATATTGTGAAATTCTATAAGCATTACAATAAAAACATCTAAATGAGCATCCAAGGAAAGTTATAGCATATGTTTTTAAAAGATACGTAATGCTTGTGTATGCAATTTCTGGTAATGTGCTTCTACAAACGCCTCTTTCACCTTTTATTCTATTTACACCACATTTCCATTCACAAAGTTTGCAATTTTTAAATTCTTTTAAATTCATTTCCCTCAATAAAAAAATTATTTTAAAACAAAATCTATTGTTTGTGATAAAAAATATTTAATTATTATTATTGTTATTAATGTTTGGAACTATTGTAGGTTCTGTGTAGTAATACAATTTTATTTAACGTGTTTGTTTTTCATCAATATTCCAAAATACAACAAATTCTGTTGAAAAAAGCATGACTAGTTATTTCATTAAAAATAAAATTAAAACAAAAAAATTTAAAAGTTTAATCTTCTAATGTAGATGTATCTCCTAACTCTTCACCTAACTCTTTAGCTCTTAATATCCTCCTCATGACTTTACCGCTTCTAGTTTTAGGTAATTTATCAACTTGTTCCATTTCGCCAATAACTGCTATTGGTCCAATTTCATGTTTCACATGTTCTTTTATTTTTTCCATTAAATTGACATCTAATTTCTTACCATTTTTTAAAACTAAAAATGCTTTGATGACATTGCCCTTAATTGGATCAGGTTTACCAATTACTGCAGCCTCTGCAACATCAGGATGTGAAATTAACGCAGATTCGACTTCTGCAGTTCCAATTCTATGTCCAGAAATATTTATAACATCATCTGACCTTCCTAAAATCCAGAAGTAACTATCTTTATCTTTTTTCCCCACATCTGTTGCCAAATAATAACCTGGAATAGTTTCCCAATATTCTCTATACCTTTTTTCGTCTTTATAAATGGTTCTCATCATTGCTGGCCAAGGCTTTTTTATGACAACATAACCTTTTTCTCCAGGTTTCACAGGATCGCCATTCTTATTTACAATGTCTGCATCAATGCCAGGAAGAGGTTTTGTTACAGATCCTGGTTTTAATGGTGCAGTTGGCAATGGAGATATCATGTGCATTCCTGTTTCTGTTTGCCACCAAGTATCCATTATTGGACATCTTTCATTACCAATAACTTTGTAATACCATAACCAAGTTTCAGGATCAATGGGTTCTCCAACAGTGCCAAGAATTTTTAAAGTAGAAAGATTGTATTTTTTTGGATGCCTATCACCAAACCTTCGAAGATGTCTCAATGCTGTTGGAGCTGTATAAAATTTTGTTACACCGTATTTTTCAATTATTCTCCACCATATTGCAGGATCTGGATAATCAGGTGCTCCTTCATATATTATAGTTGTTGTTCCAAGTAGTAAAGGACCATATACTATATAACTATGCCCTGTTATCCATCCTATGTCTGCTGTACAGAAATAGAGATCATCATCATGAATATCAAATACCATTTTGAGTGTGCTGCTTACACCTACCATATATCCACCGACTGTATGTAGAACACCCTTTGGTTTACCAGTGCTTCCTGAAGTATAGAGGATAAACAATGGATCCTCTGCATCCATTTTTTCTGGAGGACATTCTGAATCTTCACCTTCTATTAATTTATCATAGAAAAATTCCCTACCTGTTAATTCTGAGATTTTTACAGGTACATTAGCATGATTTACAACTACTATGGTTTCAACACTAGGACATTTTGCTACAGCTTCATCCACATTATCTTTAAGTTTTATAATCCTTCCTCGTCTAAATGTAGCATCAGCAGTTATTACTACTTTTGCATTTGTTTCTCTTATTCTTTCTTCTAATGCTCCTACACTTAATCCTGAAAACACTACTGTATGAATTGCACCTATCTTTGCACAAGCTAACATCGATATAACTAATTCAGGGCACATTGGTAGATATAAACAAACTACATCGCCTTTTTTCACACCAAGTCTTTTTAAGGCATTTGCCATTTTATTTACTTCTGTGTATAACTCATAATACGTTAGTTTCCGTTCTTTTTCTTTTTCACTAGTGTAAATAATTGCAACTTTGTTTCTTTTTCCAGTTTTTATCCATCTGTCTACAGCATTATATGTGATATTTGTTTTACCATTCACAAACCATTTATAAAAAGGTTTATTGCTGTCATCCAATACCATGTCCCATTTTTTAAACCATTTAAAATCTTTAGCCTTTTTCTTCCAATATTCTTCAATGTCTTTTCCTTTTTCAATCTCTTTTTCCCAATCCTTTACATGTGCTCTTTTTACAATTTCTTCTGGTGGTTCTATTATCATGTCTTCAAAATTTTCTTTCATACTTTCCACCATTTTTATTTCTATTGAAAATTGATATATATTAATTATGATAATTATGAAAATAAAATTAAAATGTAATACTAATTAAGAAAAAATAAAATTAGGAAGATTCCTCTTCTCCCTTTGATTTAAATGTTTCACTTGCCGCAATTACATCGTCAATTCTTAATATCATTTCTGCTGCTTCCGCTGCTGATTGTACTGCTTGCTTTTTAACTCTGTATGGTTCTATTACGCCCATTTCAAGCATGTCTATAACTTCACCACTGAAAACATCAATTCCCATAGTTGTTGATTCTTCATGTGCAGCTCTCAAATCAACTAGTACATCAATACTATCCATACCTGCATTCTCTGCCAATGTCTTTGGAATTATTTCTAATGCATCTGCAAATGCTTGAATTGCTAATTGCTCTCTTCCACTTACTGTTTCTGCATAATCTCTTAATCTCTTTGCAAGCTCAACTTCAGGAGCTCCTCCACCAGCGACTATTTTCTTATCTTCTATGACTGCAGACACAACGCCTATAGCATCTTCCACTGCTCTTTCAACTTCACTTACTACATGTTTAGTGCTACCTCTAAGAATTATAGAAACAGCTTTTGGATTTTTACAACCTTCAACAAATGTTAATATTTCATCAAATATTTTCTTTTCATAAACAACTTCTGCTTCGCCTAAATCATCTTCTGTTAAATCTCGAATGTCCATTACTATTTTTCCACCAGTAGCTTTCTCTAAGCGTTTCATATCTGTATTTTTAACTCTTTTGAGTGCATATATTCCTTCTCTAGCTAAATAGTGTTGTGCTAAATCATCAATGCCTTTTTGACAGAATACAACATTTGCACCAACATCTACTATTTTTTGAACCATCTCTTTTATCATTTCCTCTTCTTGTTCAATGAATTTTTGCATTTGTGATGGATCTGTAATTCTAATTTTTGCATCGATCTCTGTCTCCTTAACTTCTAAAGGATATTTTAACAATGCTATTTTTGCATTTTCAATTTTTTTAGGCATCAATGGAGATACCCTTCCTTTATCAATTGCAAGACCGTCTACAATTTGGGAATCATCAACTGATGCTCCAGCTATTCTTTGGATGTGAATATAATCTTTATCAACTTCTCCATTCTCTTCCACTTGTTTTACAGCTTTAACAACTAACTCTGCTAGTGGTTTTCTAGCTTTCTCTGAACCTTTTCCAGTCATTGCTGTCATTGCAACCTTTAACAATGTTTCTTCATCATCTGCAGTTATTGCAATATCATCTAATATCTCCTGAGCTTTTTTAGCTGCTTTTCTGTAACCCATTGATATTATTGTAGGATGTATATCCATATCTAGTAAATCTTCTGCTTTCTTGAGTAACTCTCCAGCTAAAACAACGGCTGTTGTTGTACCGTCTCCAACCTCATCCTCTTGAGTTTTAGCAACCTCAACGAGCATTTTTGCTGCAGGATGCTCAATATCCATTTCCTTTAAAATTGTTACACCGTCATTTGTGACAACTATGTCTCCTAGAGAATCAACAAGCATCTTGTCCATTCCTTTAGGTCCTAATGTTGTCCTTATGGTCTCTCCTAATACTTTTCCTGCTAAAATGTTCATTCTTTGTGCGTCTCTACCTATGTATCTTTTTGTTTTTGCAGGTAAAATATATATGGGTGTATTTAGTCCTCTCAAAAGATCACCTTTCCTTTTTTGTGAATTGTTTTAATAATTTCTCAATAAATCTAAAAAAATTTGATGTTAGATCTTTATGTTATTTGGATGCTAGCTCTTTCTATATAAAACTTTTGTTTTTTGCATCTGTTAACAAATTCCACTTAAATTCCCAAAAATATTTTTCTTCTTCTTTAGATGGTTTTAAATGCTCCATTTCATGAGAAATACCATATGCTACAGGGCCTTTAAAGGTTAATGGACCTCTTAATTTTTTTATTCTTATTTCATTACTCATAGGATCTAACTCAGCTTTTATTATTGTTTTACCGTCTATAGTAATTTTGTAGGGTCTTTTAACTAATTTTCTTTCTTTTTCATTTCCACATTTTTCTAGACGATAAACTGTGCCTTCTTTACTTAATATTTTTGGATTTAGGAATAAATAGATTTTTTCTAAAGTATATCCTATTTTTTTATTTTCATCATAACGAGTCACTTTTTCCTTCACAGCTATAGAACTTTCAGAATTTTTTACGACACTCCAGTCTCCACCAAAACGAATAGAAAAAATAAGAGGTAAGAAACTTTCTTTGGGAATATTAAGTTCTTCTATTATTCTTTTTTCTTCCACAGCAAATTTTAACATTTTTTTAATATTAGAAACTTTCAATATATCACCTATTGTTTTTAAAATCATCTATTGCCATTTCTACAACTTCAATAATTGCATCATCGATGTTTCCATAACTCTCATCTATAACTACAGGAATATTATCACAATATACAACATCTAGACCAGCTTCTATAGCTACCCTAGTTGCAACGTCAACAGCTGCAGCCTTTAATTCCGTCAACATTAAATCTGCCTTGTTTATATATTTTTTTAAATCTCTACGTAATAATGGACGATTTGATAAATGTGGTGTGACACCTACCACATCGCATCCATATTTACTTTCTAGATAATTAACTAATTTCCCTACAACAACTTTTGGTGCTGTAGTTGCAAATAACACTTTTTTACCTTCAACATTGCCTACTGGTTTAGGTCTAAATACAGTAGGAATAACATTTGCTGATGGATTTATTTCTTTTATAAATTTTTCTACCTTTTTAATTTTTTCTGTAGTTGCCATAGGTTCTTCACACATTGTTATTATGACAAGATCTGCTAATCCTATCCTAAATGGTCCAAAGAAATTGTTAATATTTATCATTGGCTGATTTGCACCAACTGTAACTATTTGCCTATTTGTTTTAACAGGAGGTATTGCTGCTCCACTACCTTCCATTATAACAAAGTCAGAATCTAATTTATTGGCAATTTCAGCACCTCTTTTCACATTTGTTATGAATGTATCACCAAGCATTCCACCGCCACATCTTCTACATCCGACTGTAAGAATTCTACTCATTAATGCATCTTCCCAATGATCTGATGCTGCATGTACACCTTTATCAGCTTGTTCTAATAAATATTCAGCTGTTATTTCTATTTTATTTCCTTCTACTATTTCAGGTTCTCGTGGTCCTCCACGACCCATCGCAACTACACATGGATTGTATTTATGTTTATGAATGACTCTTGCAGCATATGCAGATACCGCAGTTTTTCCTATTCTTTTTCCAGTTCCTATAATTTTAATCGATGGCTTTTCTAACACATCATATTCTGTAAGTGGTTCAAATTTAAAATCAGCGCCCTGATATACAGCGCCTTCTTTTAGAACTATGGATGCTATTCTAAATCTTTTTGTATAATCTACAACAGGTTCATCACTTAAATCCATAACTATATCAGCATTATATTTTTTTACACATTTTTTTATTACATCATATGGTATTTTTTTTGGATCAGGCCCAAAAAAAACTGGTTTTCCTAATTTTTCAGAATATTCTTTAGGATCTTCAATTTGGAGTTTTTCAGTTCCCCCAATGAATACTACAGCTACAACGTCTATATGTTCAAGATCATCCAATATTTCAATAGAATCTTTAACTACAGGAAAATAATGTTCACCATCTACTAAGCATATCATTTTTTTAGTTTCACCCATTTTTATCCTCCTTAGCTTTGGTATAATTATATTGTAATCGTGTTTTGATAAGTAAACTATTCCACAAAGTTTCTACCTCATCGAGGAAACTTGTCTGAGGCTATCTAATTTGTAGAAGATAGCCTTGGGCAGAGGTATTATCCAGACAGATTATTAAGGCTGTCTCTCCCTCTCATTTTTATTCACATATTGATATATTTAATAATCTCTATCTTATTTTTCATGGCTTAGCGTTATAACGTTTCTTTTGGATTTACTTCCGAATACTGGCTTTTAGCTTTGTATTAATAAGTGAAGGAATTTACCGAAAGGCATCCAAAAATTTGAGTAAATTATGATTTTTTAACTATATTTCTTCTTATCTTAAGTTATATATTATTGAATAACTATAAATGCTTTTCAGCTCTCACCTCCACACGTTCGCATGGAGATTTCTCGCCGATAGAATTTAAATGAAAATTGTCATTAATAATGATTGAAGATAATTTTCTGGAGGTCTAAAATTGATAAGCGACGAAATAAAAAAAGGTGTAGAAAGGAGTCCACATAGGGCATTGCTTAGGGCGTGCGGTGTCACAGATTCAGATTTTGATAAACCCTTTATAGGAATTGCCAATAGTTTTACAGAAATAGTACCAGGTCATATACACCTTAAAAAATTATCTAAATTTGTTAAGTTGGGAATTAGCCAAGCAGGTGGAGTGCCTTTTGAATTCAATACAATAGCAATATGTGATGGTATAGCTATGAATCATGAAGGAATGAAATATTCTCTTGCATCTAGAGAACTTATAGCTGACAGTATTGAAAGCATGGCTAAAGCTCATTGCTTTGATGGATTAGTGTTATTGTCTTCATGTGATAAAATAATACCAGGAATGCTAATGGCTGCAGCAAGATTAAACATCCCATCTATAGTTATAACAGGAGGTCCTATGTTACCTGGAGAATTTAATGGTAAAGTTGTAGATTTGATAGATGTATTTGAAGGAATAGGAGCTGTGAATTCTAAAAAAATGAAAAAAGAGGAATTATATAAATTAGAAGAGGTTGCATGCCCTGGCCCTGGCTCATGTGCAGGATTATTCACAGCAAATACTATGGCTTGTGTTACTGAAGCCCTTGGCATGAGTCTTCCAGGTTGTGCAACAGCTCATGCCGTAACTTCAAAAAAAATGCATATAGCTAAATTATCTGGTCAGAAAATTGTAAAAATGGTAAAAAATAATATGAAGCCTAGAGACATAATGACAAGAAGTGCATTTGAAAATGCAATAGCTGTTGACCTTGCATTAGGGGGATCTACAAATACAGTTTTACATTTATTGGCGATAGCAAATGAATCTAATGTGGAAATAACTTTGGACACGTTTGATGAGATAGGGAGAAAAATACCTAACATAACTTCAATTTCACCGGCTGGAAAGCATAGAATGATTGATTTAGATAGAGCAGGTGGAGTACCTGCTATAATGAAAACATTAAAAGACAAAATAAATTTAGATACTGTTACGTGTACTGGTAAAACTTGGAGAGAAATCCTGAGAGATTTTAAAGTGAAAGATAGGAAAGTCATAAGACCCATTGAAAAACCTATACATAAAGAAGGTGGAATAGCAATATTAAAAGGTAATTTAGCTCCAAATGGTGCAGTAGTCAAACAAAATGCTGTAAAAAAAGACATGTTAAAACATGAAGGTCCTGCAAGAGTTTTTGATAGTGAAGAAGAATGTGTTAAGGCCATTCGCAATTTTAAAATAAAAGAAGGAGATGTAGTTGTTATAAGATATGAGGGACCTAAAGGTGGTCCAGGAATGCGTGAAATGTTAAGACCAACTTCTGCCATTGTTGGAAGTGGATTAAAACGTGTTGCACTTGTTACTGATGGAAGATTTTCTGGAGGTACAAGAGGGCCATGTATAGGCCATGTTTCACCTGAAGCCGCTGAAAATGGACCTATAGCTGCTATAAGAGATGGTGATATCATAAGCATAGATATACCAAATCGTAGGCTTGAGGTTAAACTGAAAAAAGAAGAAATATTAAAAAGACTTAAATCTATTACTAAACCTAAAAAAGAAGTAAAAGGTTGGTTAGCAAGATATCAAAAATTCGCAACATCTGCTGATAAAGGTGCAATTTTAAGGTGTTGAAATTGAAAAAGTCAGTAGAAGACGCAATATATGTATGTTTAATCATAGTGGCAATTATTCTGTCTCAGCATATGAACGTAGTTGTATCAGGTAGTATGGAACCTACTTTTTATAGGGGAGACATAGTATTAGTTCAGAAGGCAGATTTCTTTGGTATACATGAATTTAATCCTGAAAATTTACATAAAGGTGACATTATTGTTTATAGAGCTAGTTGGTTCCCAGAACCTGTCATCCACAGGATTATTTATGTAGGTGTAACAAAAGATGGTGAAAAATTTTATATAACAAAAGGTGACAATAACCCAGCTCCAGACCCATTACCAGTTTATCCATCCCAAGTAGTATCTAAAGTTATAGAATTCAATGACAAGCCTGTGTATATCCCAAAAATTGGTTATATAACATTATGGCTCAAGGGAATGTGAGATCATGTTCATGGAAATCGAAGAAAAAATAAAAAATTCCATTGTAAATGCTTTAAAAGATTTAAATTATCCTGTTGTGGACATAAATTTAGAAGAACCTCCAAGTAAAGATTTAGGGGATTTGTCTACAAATTTATCTTTTAAGCTAGCATCTGATTTAGGCATGAATCCTGTAGATATTGCAAATAACATTGTAAACGCCATGGAAACTCCAAAATATATTTCAAAAGTAGAAACAAAAGGGCCTTACATAAATTTTTTCATAGATTATGACGCATTTGCACCAAAACTTCTAAAAAAAATTGATGAAAATTATGGTAATTTAAAATCAAAAAATAAAAAGGTAATACTTGAACATACATCAGCCAATCCAAATGGTCCATTACATGTGGGACATTTGAGAAATGCCATAATTGGAGATTCTTTAGCTAGAATTATGAGGGCAGCAGGGTACGATGTAGAGACACATTATTATGTTAATGATATGGGAAGGCAAGTTGCAATGGTAGTTTGGGGAGCACTAAATTTAGAATTTAAAAAAGAAAAGGTAAAAAAAGATCATGAAATTGGAAAAATTTATTACCTAGCTAATAAAGCACTTGAAAATGATCCAAAAATAGAAAATGAAGTAAATAAACTGATGAAGAAATATGAAGAAGGAGATAAAAAAACCAGGAAAATTTTCAAGAATATAGTGAAAAAATGTTTAGAAGGAATTAAAGAAACATTGAAAAATTTGAACATCGAACATGACAAATTTGTATGGGAAAGTGACTTTGTGAGAGACAGTAGCATTGAAAAAATCATTGAAAAATTGAAAAACACAGAGTATTTTTATGAATCAGAGGGTGCAATTTGTCTTAATTTAGAAAAATTTGGCATTGAAAAAGAACTTATATTAAAAAGGTCTGATGGAACATCTCTTTATGCTACCAGAGATATTGCTTATCATTTTATGAAATCTCAGAATGCTGACATTGTAATTGATGTATTAGGTTCAGACCATAAACTTACTGCAGAACAAGTAAAAACAGTGATGAAAATTTTAAAGTCTAAACAACCAGAAATAATATTCTATGAATTTATAACACTTCCAAATGGATCTATGTCAACAAGAAAAGGAACTTTTGTGTCAGTAGATGAATTAATAGAAGAAAGTAAAAAAAGGGCAATAGAAGAAATAAAAAAGAGAAGAAAAGATATAAGCGAAAGTGAAATGGAAAAAATAGCTGAAATTGTGAGTATAGGTGCAATAAGATATTATATAGCAAAATTGTCACCAGAAAAACATCTCACATTTAAATGGGAGGATGTATTAGATTTTGAAAAAGGTTGTGCATCAATTCAGTATGCACATGCCAGGGCATGTAAACTACTCAAAAAAGCGAAATATAAAGAAAAAGAATATGAAATTGATAAGTGGCCATTAAATGATTTAGAGATTGATTTGATAAGAATTTTATCTAAATTTCCAAAAATTGTGGAAACTGCTGCTAAAACTAGGAAAATACACATGGCTGCACAATATGCACAAGAACTTGCAAATGCTTTTAATAGATTTTATAAACATGTTCCAGTAATAGGTTCAGAACATGAAAAAAATAGATTAGTTCTTGTAGAGAAGTGTAAGATAACCATAAATAATTGTTTAAAACTTCTTGGAATAAAAGCACCAAGTAGTATGTAATATTTAATTATCAGATCCGGTGGGATTCATCATTTAATCAGCTAAGTCCGCCTTCATCATTCTTTTGGTAGTCAGGGGAGGTGCATTTCATCATTACTAGACTTTCTATTTTGTTTCTTATTTGATATTTTTAACCGAAAAATATTTATATAATTACAAACCCAGTGATAATGTGAAGAAAATTTTGAGGTGATGTCATGGTAGGAGAAAGAGGAGCACAATTACAACAACCAGTGCTAATTTTACCTGAAGATACAAGAAGATACATAGGTAGAGACGCACAAAGAATGAACATTTTAGCAGGAAAAGTATTAGGAGAGACCATAAGGACAACATTAGGACCTAAAGGAATGGACAAGATGCTTGTTGATTCTCTAGGAGACATAGTTGTCACAAATGACGGTGTAACAATTTTAAAGGAAATGGATATTGAGCATCCTGCAGCAAAAATGCTCGTTGAGGTTGCTAAAACTCAAGAGGATGAGGTTGGAGACGGTACAACAACAGCCGTTGTTTTAGCTGGAGAGTTACTCAAGAAAGCAGAAGATTTACTAGATATGGATATACATCCTACAATAATATCAATGGGTTACAGAAAAGCAGCTAAAAAAGCTCAGGAGATATTAGATGATATTGCAATAACTGCAGATGATGAAGAAACATTGTTAAAGGTTGCAATGACAGCAATGACTGGAAAAGGTTCAGAGAAAGCTAGAAAACCACTAGCAGAGTTAGTTGTTAAAGCTGTAAAACAAGTGGAAGAGAATGGAGAAGTTGATAAAGATCATATAAAAATTGAGAAAAAAGAAGGTGGATCAGCCGACGATTCAGAACTTGTACAGGGAGTTATCATAGATAAAGAAAGAGTACACCCAGGAATGCCAAAAGAAGTGAAAAATGCTAAAATTGCTTTATTAAACTGTCCACTAGAAGTTAAGGAAACTGAAGTGGACGCTGAAATTAGAATTACAGATCCATCACAAATGCAAAAATTTGTAGAGCAAGAAGAGGAAATGATAAAAGAGATGGTAAAGACAATAGTGGACACAGGTGCAAATGTCGTATTCTGTCAAAAAGGCATTGATGATTTAGCACAACACTATTTAGCTAAGGAAGGAGTATTAGCAGTTAGAAGAGTTAAAAAATCAGACATGGAAAAATTATCCAAAGCAACCGGTGGTTCAATAGTAACAAATGTTAAAGATTTATCACCAGATGATTTAGGAGAAGCTGGCAGAGTAATTGAAAAGAAAGTAGCAGGAGAAGAAATGATATATGTGGAAGACTGCAAAGAACCAAAAGCTGTTACAATATTAGCAAGAGGGTCAACTGAACATGTAGTAAGTGAAGTTGAAAGAGCAATAGAAGATGCTATAGGCGTTGTGTCTGCAGTCATAGAAGATAAGAAAATAGTCGCTGGTGGAGGAGCTCCTGAAGTTGAGCTTGCAAAGAGATTAAGAGATTATGCAGAAACAGTAAGTGGAAGAGAGCAATTAGCAATTCAAGCATTTGCAGATGCATTAGAAATAATTCCAAAGACATTGGCAGAGAATGCAGGTATGGATAGTATTGATGCATTAGTAGATTTAAGAACTGCACATGAAGAATCAACAACTATGGGACTAGATGTGTTCGAAGGAAAAGTAGTTGACATGTTAGAAGCAGGAGTTATAGAGCCATACAGAGTTAAAAAGCAAGCAGTACAATCAGCAGCGGAAGCAGCAGAAATGATATTAAGAATTGATGATGTAATTGCGGCATCTCCAGAAGAAGAAGGTGAAGGTGAGGGTGAAGGACCTGAAGGAATGGGCGGAGAAATGCCCAGCATGTAAATTTTGACTTCTTTTTTCTATTTTTTATTTGTAAATATATGTACTACTGCAGTTCCTCCAGTTCCTCCAATATTATGTGTTAACGCTGTTTCTGCACCATCTACTTGTCTTTTACCAGCTTCTCCTCTTAATTGATACACAGCTTCAACAACTTGTGCTATGCCAGTTGCACCTAATGGATGACCACGTGCTTTTAAACCTCCAGATGGATTAAATGCCACATCTCCATCAAGTTCCACTATACCTTCTTCAAATGCAACTCCACCTTCTCCTTTTTCAACAAAACCTAAATCTTCAAGTGCCAAAATACCACTTATACTGAAACAATCATGTACTTCAACTAGATCAATGTCATTTGGAGATAATTTAGCTTGTTTGTATGCTTTTTTAGCTGCATGCACTGTAGCCCTGAGAGTAGTTATATCATCTCTATCATGGAGAGCAATGGTATCAGATGCCTGAGAAGATGCTTTTACATATATTGGAGTATCAGTGTATTCTTTAGCTTTTTCTGCTGGACATAAAACAACAGCTGCTGCACCATCAGATATTGGAGAACAATCTAAAAGTCTCAATGGATCTGCAACCATTGTGGAATTTAATACTTGATCAACAGTTACTTTAAATGGAAATTGTGCCTTGGGGTTCATTGATGCATGTTTATGATTTATGACTGAAACTAATGCCAATTGCTCTCTTGTGGTACCATATTCATGCATATGTCTACGGGCTATCATAGCATACAAAGAAGGAAATGTCACACCAGATCTAGCTTCCCATTCCTGATCAGACGCTGTTGAAATTGCTAAAGTTGGGTCTGTTACATCAGTCATTTTTTCTACACCTGCAGCAACCACTATATCATGATAACCAGATGCTACGGACATTATGGCATTTCTTAATGCTAATCCTCCAGATGCACAAGCTGCTTCTACTCTAACACATGGTGTCGGTGTTAAACCTGCATAATCTGCAATTAAGGATGCTACATGTTCTTGTTGTATAAATAATCCTGAAGACATGTTTCCAATGTATAATGCATCAATATCTGCTCCACTAATGTCGGCATCTTCTAGTGCACCTATTCCGGCTTCAACTACTAAATCTCTAAGTGATGAATCCCAAAGTTCACCAAACTTCGTCTGAAATGCTCCAATAATTGCTACATCTCTCATAAAAATACCTCAAAATATTTTTAATTTCTTTTTAAATTTTGCATATAAAGCATAATCAATATATTCTTTCCTTTCTATAAATTCTTTTACTTTAGGAGTTAATTCTCTTTTTTCTTCTATTTTGTCTGTTACTTCAATTATAAATGCATCACTTCCAGCCCCAGATCCATAAGATACAGCTAATATTCTTTCACCAGGTTTTGAAACATCTAATATTGCTGCCAAGCCTAACAATGTAGATCCAGAATATGTATTACCTATTTTAGGAACTAGAAGTCCTGTCTCAACTTGTTCTCGATCAAAACCCAATTTTTTGGCTACTTTAAGATAAAATTTACCGTTAGGCTGGTGGAAGACAGCATAATCATAATCAGATGGTTTTGTCCCTGTTTTTTCCATTATACCCTTAGCTGCAGAAATTATATGTTTGAAATATGCTGGTTCTCCAGTAAATCTACCTCCATGTTTTGGATACGGACTGCCTTCTCTTCGATAAAAATCTGGCGTATCTGTTGTATAACTATAGGTATCTATAATATTTGCTAAACAGCCATCATTCCCGATGATATATGCAGCGCCGCCTGCTGCGGCTGTATATTCTAAAGCATCGCCTGGAGCCCCTTGTGCGGTATCAGCTCCAATAGCAACTCCATATTTTATAATTCCAGATTTAACTAATCCCATACATAATTGTATGCCTGCAGTACCTGCCTTACATGCAAATTCAAGATCCGCCGCAGTCAATGTTGGGGTAGATCCAATGGCTTCTGCAACAATTGTTGCTGTTGGTTTAACAGCATAAGGATGTGATTCTGATCCGACATATATTGCACCAATATCTTTAGGATTTATTTTAGCCATTTTTAGTGCATTTCTGGCAGCTTCAACAGATATTGTAGCCGTATCTTCGTCAATGCCAGGTACAGACTTTTCTTCTACCAATAATCCACGAGATATTGCTTTTGGATCATCTCCCCATACTCTAGCAATTTCTGATGTCTTTATTCTGTAAATTGGTATATAAACTCCATAACCAACTATTCCAACCATATCTATCACTTCTTAAAAAATTAATCCTAAAAAGTAGATTGTAATTAAAAAATATAAAATTTATGTAAAAAAATAATTCAAGAAATAGTGCGGTTGCCGGGATTTGAACCCGGGCTGCGGGCTTGGAAGGCCCGCGTCCTAACCAGGCTAGACCACAACCGCATGCGGCGTCCGGGATTTGAACCCGGGTCACTGGCGTGGCAGGCCAGCGTCTTAACCAGGCTGGACTAACGCCGCTCAGGGAATTTATCTTCCTTTTTACCAATAATTTTGTGTATAACTACTAATATATATATTTTGCTGTTTATCTTATGGATTTAATTTTATTCTCAGACCGTCGTGAGTTCATCATTTTTTCAGAATGTAATCATTCATCATTGGGCGGGCCGTCTTCTCAATGCTTCTTTATCTAATGGTGATACATCTCCTCTATATCTATATTCATAAACTGAACGAAACTTAAGATCTTCAAAATCTTTAGTTATTCTTTTTATTTCTTTTTCTGATAATGGTTCGACAAGAGATGGCCTTAAAGGTGTATTTATATAAACGAGGTCTGGATCTAATGATTTTATTAATTCGGCTAATTCTTTGGAATATTGTTTATTTTTTTCAACAAACATTGTTTGTATTTCTAATTCTCCATCATATATTTTTCTAAATTTTTTTATCCCAGATATTATATTTCCAAGATGGATACCTTTAATGGGTCTATTTATTTCATTAAATATTTTATCGTTTGGAGCATCTACCTTTGCAATCACCTTGTCAAAATTTCTTAATATTCTCCTAACTTTTGATATTGGCAAAGTGGAAGAATTTGTTAAGATTGCAACTGGCAGATCTACAATATCTCTCACGACCTCAAGGATCTCATCAAGATTCTTTGCGAGCGTTGGTTCACCACAACTAGAGAAAGTTACTATATCTGCATCAATAGGCATTATTTCCTTAAGATCTCTCTTAATTCTTTTAGTATCTACAAATACATCCCTTTTATATGTTTTTTTAATCGTAGGTCCTATCTGACAATAAATACAATCAAAAGAACATGCATTTTGGCAGATAGGATCTACACCTAACGATCTTCCTAATCTCCAGGAAGGCACAGGACCATACACAGTTCTCATTTTTTTCATCCCATTAGATTCTAGGTAAATTTTTTAAATTTTCTCTTTATAAATTTAACACCATAGTTTTTATTCATAACAATACTTTTTTGCCAATTATCTTTTCTTTGAGGATAATCTTCTCTAAAATGCGCACCACGGCTCTCTTTCCTTATGAGTGCAGATTTTATCACTAATTTAGCCACTGTAATCATATTTCTTAATTCAATTACTTCTTGTAAATATTTATTGAAACCAGAAGTTTCAGGTACATAAACATCGTCCATTTTAATTTGAATTTCATTTATATCTTTTAATGCTGATTTAAGACCATCTTTATTTCTTATTATAGAAACATTTTCCCACATAGTCTTCTGTAATTTTTCTTTTAATTTAGTTGGAGATATATTACCATCTTTAACCATTGATTTAATTTTGTATTCTTCTTCCTCAATTTGTGTTTTATTTAGATTTGTATCATTTTTTATTGCATTCTTTGCAGCTGCTTCACCAGCTCTTTTACCAAAGACTTGTGTTTCAGCTAGTGCATTTCCACCAAGCCTGTTGGCACCATGTACTCCTCCAGCAACTTCACCTGCAGCAAAAAGATTTTTTATATTTGTTCGACACCATTCATCGATTCTAACTCCACCCATAAAATGGTGTGCTGTTGGAGCAACCTCCATAGGTTCCTCACGAATATCTATACCAACATCTTTGAATTGAATAAACATGCTTTCTAATTTTTCCTCAATGACTTTTGCTGGAAGATGCGTAACATCGAGATAAACCCCACCATGTTCTGTACCTCGTCCTTCCATAATCTCAGTATAGATGGCCCTTGAAACAACATCTCTTGTTGCCAACTCCATTCTTTGATCATATTTTTTCATAAATCTTTCACCATTTTTATTGAGAAGTATTCCTCCTTCAGCCCTTACAGCTTCAGTAACAAGAACTCCACGCATAGATTCTGGATAAACCATGCCTGTTGGATGAAATTGAACTTGTTCCATGTCTAATAAATCTGCTCCAGCATTCCAAGCGAGTGCATAGCCATCACCACATTTTTGAACAGGGTTTGAAGTTATTGGATACAGATTTCCTGCTCCACCGGTAGCTAAAATTATAGATTTCGATTTAAAAGCAATAGTCTCTGAATTTTTTAAATTTAATCCTAACACACCTTTGGCAACCCCATCTTCAACTATTAACGATGTTATCATTATTTCATCCATTGTTTGAATTTCACGTCTTATTATTTCTTCTTTTAATGCAGTTATTATTTCTAATCCGGTTCTATCTCCATGATAACATGTTCTTCTATAGCTTTGTCCTCCAAATGGTCTTTGGTCAATTTCACCTGATTCTTTACGGTCAAATATTGCACCATAATTTTCAAGATCTATCAAACGTTTTGGAGCTTCTTTTACAAGTATTTCAACAAGCTTAGAATCATTTAAAAAACTTCCTCCTTTTATTGTATCTATATAATGAGCTTCAAAACTATCATCTGGATCTACAGTGCCTAATACTGCGTTGTAACCACCTTCAGCCATTCCTGTACATCCTGATTTAAATGATAATCCTTTAGATACTATTAATGGTTCTAAACCATTTTCTGATACTTCTATGGCTGCTCTGCACCCTGCTCCTCCGGAACCTATAATTAAGACGTCGCATTCAATTATTTCGCTTTCCATAATTTAAAATTTTAAAAAAAGAACATATAAACATTGTTAATTACTCATCATTAAAAAATTTTATTATATTATTACAAATTGAATCAGAGTAGAACGCCTTCATCATTCTAAAACCATCAGACACATTTGTCATCATTTTTCTCATAGAATAAATTAATCAGATTTCACCTCCTTCATCATAACAAAATTCAGAGAAAGGATTCATCATTCTACATTATTTATTTTACTAAAAAACAATTATTTATAACTTAGCTAAATGTAATCATTCAAAAAATTTTGGTGATAAAATTGAAAATAAAAAATAAACTCATATTTGCAGCTGATTTGGATAATTTAGATGAAGTAAATAACATTTTAAATCAAATATCAAATTTAATTAACACTGTAAAAATTGGATATCCATTAGTTTTATCAGAAGGTATAGAATGTATATCCAAATTTAAAAATTTAGGTTATAATGTAATTGCAGATTTCAAGGTGGCAGATATCCCAGCAACAAATAAAAAAATATGTAAAATAACTTTTGAAAAAGGTGCGGATGCTATAATTGTCCATGGTTTTGTTGGTAAAGATAGTGTGAAGGCGTGTAAAGACATTGCAAAAAAAATGAATAAAGAATTATTTTTAGTTGTTGACATGTCACATCCAGGATCAAGACAGTTTTTAGAAAAAAACTCTAAAGAAATAGCTAAAATAGGATTAGAATTAGGAATAAAAAATTATGTTTTACCATCTACAAAACCAAAAATTGGATTAGAAATACGTAAAATTCTTGGAGATGAAGCATTTGTAATATCTCCTGGGATAGGAGTACAGGGAGGTGAAATAAAAAAAACATTAAAATTTGCTGATGCAATTATAGTGGGTAGGAGTATCTACCAATCAAAAGATCCAATGACAACCACAAAAAAATTAATTAATCATATAAATTTAGCTATTTCATAAGATATTTCAAATAATAAAAAGTAAAAAAATGTTTCAAGCTGGAAAACATTGATGAAAGCCAGGATCCCTACAACTATTTTTAATACACATCTATATTCAAATAATTTTTTAATGAGAATGTTTTTAAAATACACTGAATTTTCATGCCATATTTCATCCATATATGCTGCTAATGCACAAATTAACATGAAAATGCTTAATGAAGGCATGCCAAGTATAAATACAACTAATAAAAATATTATGGCTGTGAAAAAATGTGGAGGTGAATCTACTTTACCTGCGAGAAGTGTACCCAGAAATATGCCAAAAAAAATTTGAGCTGCATCACTGCTCACAGTGACCAAAATTCCTAATAATATTCCACAGATTATTCCAGCAATTATACTCACATCATAATTCCTATGCATGTCCCAAGCATCATCAGAAATTTTCATTAAAAAACCACTTATAGGGTAAATCAATGCTTCTATCAACATCAATGTTAACCCTCGTCAATTGCTGCAGCAACCAATAGAGGAAATATTATCGTTACATCTCCAACTACTGTAACCAAATCTGCATTTGCCCTTGCTTTACCCCAGGATATTGCTTCTTCTAATGGTGCACCGCTAAGACTACCTCCTTCACCTCTATCAGTTGTTATTTGTATTCCTGCATCTATACCGCCTCTTAATATTGTTGAAGCTATTGTATAATGTTTTGGAAGTCCTCCACCAAGTATTATTGCTCCTATTTTTTTAGAACTGAATACAACATCTGAAAGGTGATGCATATCAGCCACAGCATCTAGATGTAACTCATTTTCTTGTGTGAACATCCACAGTTGAAGTCCAATCATGCTGTCAATTATACCTGGAGAATAAATTGGAACATTTTTTTCTGTGGCATTTTTTATTATTGAATTTTTATCATCCAGATATTTCCCTATCTCATACAACAATTCTCTAATTGATATTATTTTTTTCTTTTTTGCTATTTTTTTGAATATAATGTTTATTTTTTCTTCAAAAATTTCAAAATCATCTGATTTTGTATATATATCACCTATTCTCCCTATGCTTTTTTTTCTTAATTTTTTATCATCAAAACCTTTACCACGATAGTGTGCACCGCCAAATGCCTCAAGAAGATCGTGAGTCAGGTTTGCACCACTACTTATAATTACATCTATTTTTCCTTGTTTTACAAGATCAGCTATTATTTGTCTCATGCCTCCAGGAACAAGTGGACCAGCTAAACTTAAAAATACATTCATGTCTTTATCATTAAACATCTTACGCAAAATTTTTGCGGCTTTATAAACCTTTCCGGCACCCAGAACACGAGACTTACCCATTTCATTAATTAAATCAGAAACTTTCATTTTAGGAAAAATTTTCATATGTGTAATTCGCAAGTACTTGCCTCCATTATGACTTAAGACCGGCTATCAATGTTAATATATCAGTTCGGGTTACAATGCCAACAGGTTTTCCATTATCTACAATAATGAGTCTTCCAATATTATTTTCAGTCATTATATTTATTGCATCATAGATGTTCGTATCTTTTTCAACTGTTATAACTCTTTTAGACATTATTTCTGAGATTTTACATTTTTCTTTTTTCTTTGCCACCGAATTAACAATGTCTGTCAATGTTACTATACCTACTACCTTGCCTTTTGATACAACTGGAGCACCATCTATTTTATTCTCTGATAAAATTTTTGCAGCAGTTCTTACATCCATTTCTGGTTTTAATGTTATTAATTTTTGTGATCCTACCTCAATAACTTTTTTCTTTGGAATACTTCTGATACTCTCAGTGTCTAATAATATTACATTGTCTAAGTCATCTCTGCCTACAACAATTCCATCTATTGTTAATTTATTTACAGGTGTTGGTCCTACTCTAATTTTATCTCCAAGTTCTAATTTTTTTATATCTCCCATTACTTTTATAACAGCTTCACATTCGCCAGGATGTGGTATACTTGTAAATTCAATTTTTAACACTGATAAGTTCTCAACTTCTCTACCATTTTTGTAAATTGGTACTTTTACACCCTTCTCAATTACAGGAATATTTAATTCATAATAAGCTTTTATAGTTGGTTTATAACCACCCCTAGGTCCAGGAACTCCTTTAACCAATCCTAAACTACGTAAAGCTTGCATTTGATTCCTTATTGTTCCAGGATTACGATTTAATTTTGATGCTATTTCCTCACCCTTAATGGATCTACCTTTTGAATCATGATATAATTGTACTAATGTTTGAAGAATTTCTTTTTGTATAGATGTGAGCATTTCAAAATCCTCCTAAAAAAACTCAAAAAGTTTTCAATTAAAATTATATATCCTTTAAAAATATATGTTATGTTCAACATAAATTTCCAAGTTATAATAATTTTATTGTTAATTTATTATAAATCAAAAAACAAAAAAGCAATAAGTATCAATAAATTTTTATCTTTTTGAATAGAAATTAAAATTTAAACAGAGTTGGTGATGTCATGTCAAATTTAAAGGATAGAGTCAGAGAGGCATTAACAAAAGTTGCAGACCCTCACATGGGGATTAATATAGTAGATATGGGGCTTATAGAGAATATAGAAATAATAAAAGACAATAAAACTATTGCAAAGGTCACAATAAAACCTACGAATCCTGCATGCATGAGCGCTGCAAAAATGGCAATGGATGCAAAACAAATGGTTGAAAATGTTGAAGGTGTCGATAAAGCAGAAATAATAGTCACTGGCCATTTAATGAGCGATGTCATCAACGAAATGGTCAATAAAGAATAATTTTTATGTGGCTGTTGTTGGAGTACCTGGAGTTGGCAAAACTACTATCTGTAAGAAAGTTTCAAAAAAAATAAATCTACCATATATAAATTATGGAGATCTAATGTTAGAAATCGCAAAAAGAAAAAAATTAGCAGGGGACGATAAAGAACTTTTTAGTTTGGACATTGATACACAACGTAAAATATGGGAAGAAGCTGCTATTAGAATTAGGAAAATAGATGCAGCGATGATTGACCTACATGGAGTTGACCAATCGCCAATAGGTTATATAATTTCATTACCAATCAATTATATTGTTCCAAAATTAATAATATTGGTTGAATCAGAACCTGGCCAAATATTGTTACAGAGGAAAACAGACACAAAAATGAGGATAAAAGATACATTAAAGACTTTAAAGGAACATATAAATATATTAAGAATTTCAATGATCATATGTTCTTCAATGCTTGGAAGTAAGTTATATATATTAAAAAATATTAAACTTGAGGAGTCTGTTAAGGAAATGGCATGGGTTATAGAAAAAGAAAAAGATATATATGAGAAATGTAAGATGTGATAATGAGGGCCCGTGGCTCAGCCTGGTTAGAGCGCACGGCTGATAACCGTGAGGTCCTGGGTTCAAATCCCAGCGGGCCCACTAACATTTTAAATTTCGTTGGTAAATTTTACAAATTCTTTTAATTTTTTCAATGCTTTGCCTTCTTTAACTATTTCTCTTGCAATTTCTGTACCCTCTTCAAAATCTTTTACAGTCCCTGCTAAATAAAGTAAAGCACTTGTATTTATTAACGTAACTTCTAATCTTGCTTTTTCTTTTTCAGTGTCATCTTTTCCTTTTAATACATCATAAAATATTTTTAAACTTTTATCAATACTATTTGGAGCTTCTATTAATTTTATTTCTCTTCTTTCTACACCAAAATCTTCAGGATATAATTCTTTAATTTTAATTTTTCCATCATCTAAAATTGCCGCAAGTGTCAAGCCTGCATTAGAAATTTCATCTATAGCCGGATTTCCGTTTTCATCAAAACCATGTATAACCATTGATCTTTCTGAGCCTAATTTTTTCAATGCATTAGCAATTTTTTCTACATATTTTGGATCAAAAACTCCTAAAAGTTGAATAGGGGCTCTTGCAGGAGATGTAAGTGGGCCTAAAATATTAAATACGGTTCTTATCCCTAGTTTTTGTCTTATTGGCATTACATTTTTCATTGCAGGATGGTATTCTTGAGCAAAAATAAATCCTATCCCTATTTTTTCGATACATTTAGACACTTTTTCAGGTGGTAGGTTTAGTTTTACTCCAGCAGCTTCTAATATATCAGCACTGCCACATTTACTTGTGACACTTCTATTACCATGTTTTGCAATTGGAACACCGGCTGCAGAGGCTACTATAGCAGCTGCAGTACTTATATTAAATGTTTTGAATCTATCTCCACCTGTTCCACAACTATCAACGACTTTTAAATTATTAGGTATTTTTATAGGTATGGATTGTTCTCTCATGGCTTTTGCAAATCCTGATATTTCATTTGAAGATTCTCCTTTTGTTGCTAAACTAGCTAAAAATGCTGCTATTAAGATATCATCTGATTTTCCAGACAAAATTTGTAGCATGCACTCATATGCCTCACTTTCTGTTAGAGATTTATTTGAAACTATTTTCTTAAGGTACTTTCTCATGGATGGCACTCCTTGTTGCGTTTTTCATTTCTTTAATCCATCTTGATATTATATTTAACAATTCAGGATTTCCTATATTCTTACCTATTAAATCAATTAAAGCACTTCCAACAATTGCTCCATCTGCACCAGCATTAATTACTTCTCTTACATGCCAAGGTTTTGAAATTCCAAAACCAACTAAGACAGGGAGAGGACTAACTGATTTCACGCGCTTAATTAAATCTATAGTTTCCTTCTTTATTTTTTTCCTAGCTCCTGTGACTCCCATAACAGATACTAAATAATGAAAGCCAGAAGAATATTTAGAAATCATCTTTAATCTTTTATTACTAGTCGTTTGAGCTATTAGAAATATTTGATGTAGTTTATATTTTCTAGCAGCTTTTACAGCATCTGAAGCTTCTTCTGGTGGCAAATCAGCTATTAATATTCCATTTACACCACAATTTTTAGCTTTTTTATAAAAATTATAAATTCCTTTTTGATAAACTAAATTATAATATAACAATAAACCTATTGGAACTTTAACATGCTTACGAATTTTTGATACAAGCTTAAATCCTTTTTCTACAGTCATTTTATTCTTTAAAGCTTGTACATTTGCATTCTGTATTGTAGCACCATCTGCTATAGGATCAGAAAATGGAAAACCTATCTCTAATGCATCTGCACCGCTTTCAACCAAAGTTCTTGCAATTTTGATTGAAGTTTTTAAATCAGGGTATCCAGCAACTATAAATGGCATCAGTGCGCCTTCATTTTTTTTCTTTAACCTTTCAAACATCTCAGGATAATCTTCATATCTCATTTTTCCACTCCCAAAGCTTTAGCTACGATAAACATGTCTTTATCTCCTCTTCCAGAAAGGTTTATGACTATTGTTTTGCCCTTGTTCTCTGGCTTCTTTGCATATTTTTCAGCTAAAGCTACTGCATGTGCACTTTCAAGTGCTGGCATTATTCCTTCATATTTTGATAAAAGTTTAAAACCTCTTAAAGCTTCATCATCATTGACTGATACATATTTCACTCTGCCAATATCCTTTAAATATGCGTGTTCTGGTCCTACTCCTGGATAATCTAAACCAGGAGCTATGGAATATGTCTCCTTTATCTGTCCGTCTTCATCCTGTAATATATAAGATAGAGAACCATGAAGTATTCCTTCTTTACCTGCACAAAGAGTAGCTCCATGTTTTCCTGTATTTAAACCTTTTCCACCAGCTTCAACACCAATAAGTTCAACATCTTCATCAATGAATGGAGCAAATATTCCAATAGAATTACTACCTCCACCAACACACGCAATAATCACATCAGGTAGTTCTCCCTCTTTTTTAAGTATTTGTTCTTTACATTCCTTACCAATAACACTCTGGAAATGCTTAACCATCGTGGGATATGGGTGGGGTCCTACAGAAGACCCAATAAGATAATGTGTATCTTCAACATTCGCAATCCAATCTCTCATCGCTTCATTTATTGCGTCTTTTAATGTTCTTGATCCAGAATCGACAGGTATAACTCTTGCACCTGTTACTTCCATCCTAAATACATTTAATTTTTGTCTTTCAACGTCTTCAGAACCCATATATATATCCACCGACATTCCAAGGAGAGCACCTACAGTTGCAGTGGCTATTCCATGTTGTCCAGCACCAGTTTCAGCTATTAATCTGCTTTTACCCATATATTTTGCAAGTAATCCTTGCCCAAGTGTATTATTTATTTTATGTGCACCCGTATGTAGTAAATCTTCTCTTTTTAAATAAATTTTACAGCCTAATTTTTTTGAAAGATTTTCCGCATAGTAGAGAGGAGTTGGCCGCCCAGCATATTCTCTTAAATAATAATTAAGTTCCTTATTGAACTTTTTATTATCTTTATATCGTAAAAATGCTTCTTCTAATTCCTCTAATGCTGGAATCAATAATTCAGGTGCAAATACTCCTCCATATTTCCCAAATTTTGTATTGAGAATCATTTGACCACCTTTAGCATTTTTTCGCACTGTTTATTGCCTCTATTATCTTTTTATGAATTTTAATACCTGGGGAAGATTCCAAAGAAGAATTGAAATCTACACCATCAAAAAACATTTTAAAAATATTTTGTTTGCTTTTAACCTTTTCTGGCGACATTCCACCAGCTATATAAACTTTTAAATTTTTATTGGCATTTTTAGCAATTTTAGATGCTTTTTTTGCTAAATTAAATGGAATTTCAATGCCTGTTCCGCCTGTTTTTCCTTTCAATTTATAATCCAGAAGTAAAGCATCACACAATTTTGAAAATTTTATTATTTCATTTTTTAATTTTTTTGAAATGTTATTTGAAATTCCTATAGCTCTTATTATCCTCAAATCATATTCTTTTAAATTCTCGATATCTTTCGGTGACAAAGAATGTAACTGTATATTTTTAATACCTGTCTGCTTGTATTTATCAATAACCTCTTTAACTGTTTTTGGTTCTAAAACTAACACAGCTTTATTTTTATTTTTTAGATGTGAAAGCAAATGTTTGATCTTTTCAATATTTACAAATCTTGGTGACCTTTTGACATTTATAAATCCTATATAATCAGCACCATATTTTTCAGCTACTTTAAGGTCTGAGACTCTTGTTATTCCACATATTTTAACTTCCACAAGAATCCTCCATAACTATATTTTTTAAATTTTTTACACAATTTTCAATATTTTTACATGACATTACATATGTTCCAACAAGTACAGCATCTGCTCCGTACTCATATAGTTTTTTAACATCTGCTGGAGAACTTACACCACTTTCAGAAACTAAAATTGCATCTTTAACAAAAGGTGCCAATTTTTTTGTACGTTCTAAATCAATTTCAAAAGTTCTTAAATCTCTGTTGTTTATACCAATAATCTCTGCACCTGCATCCAATGCTCTCTCAATTTCTTTAGAATTTTTACATTCTACTAAAGGTTCCATACCTAGAGACCTACACAATTCTATCCCTGAGGCCAAATCAGGATAGAGATCTGCTATCAAAAGTACAGAACTAGCACCATTAACTCTTGCTTCATAAATTTGATATTCATCAATTATAAAATCTTTTCTTAAAATTGGTAAGTCAACAAGTGAGGATGCTTTTCTTAAATATTCAATACTGCCATCAAAATATCTTTCTTCAGTTAATATTGATATAGCGTCACATCCTCCCTTTTCAAATGCCTTCACACAATATTCTAAACTTTTACGTGAAATTTGACCTTTAGATGGTGATGCTCTCTTGTATTCACATATTAACGAAAATTTACCTTTTAAAAATTTTTTAAAATCTTTAGGAGGTTTAGCATCTTTTAACTCATATTTTAACTTTTTAATTGGTTTTTTATTCATTCTATTTTTTAAATCTTTTAATCTTTGTTTTACAATTTTGTTATACATTTAATCCACCATTAGGAAATTTTTAAGTATTGTTTTCCCTTCTTTAGTACCAATAGACTCAGGATGAAATTGAAGACCAAAGACAGGATATTTTTTATGTTTTATACCCATTATTACATCCTTTGACATGGCTGTAACTTCAATACAATCAGGAATTGTTTTTGGGTCACATATTATTGAGTGATAACGTGTAGCTCTAAATGGATTTTTAACACCTTTGAATATTTCAGAACCATTATGCTTTATCATGCTTATTTTCCCATGTACTGGAGTTGAATATTTTAATTTCCCACCAAATTCAACAAAAATACCTTGGTGACCTAAACAAATTCCTAAAATAGGTATTTTTTTATGGAATTTCTGTATTACCTCACTACAAATACCAAAATCTCTTTTATTAGTTGGATTCCCTGGTCCTGGAGAAATTATAATTTTTTCTGGGTTCAAATTTTTTATTTCGTCTATTTCTAATTCATCGTTTCGGATGACTTGTATTTTAACTTTTTTACCACTTTCTTTGATAATTTCTCCGATTCTCTGGTAAAGATTGTAAGTGAAGGAATCATAATTATCTATTATTAGTATCATGATTTTCCACCAAGTGCAGTGAATCTATTAATGCTCTAGCTTTGTTTTCACATTCTAAATATTCATTCTCTGGTATAGAATCATGAACTATTCCAGCTCCAGCCTGTATTCTTCCATATGAATTTTGAGATATTAAGGTTCTTATTGCTATTGCAAAATCTGCATTTCCATTCAATGAAAAGTATCCTACAGCTCCAGCATATACATCTCTAGGTTTCTTTTCAATTTCTTCTATTATTTCCATAGCTCTTATTTTTGGAGCACCACTAACAGTTCCTGCAGGAAACATTGATAAAAATGCGTCAACAGCTGTTTTGTCTTTTGATAATTTACCAACGACTTTAGACACAATATGTTGAACATGAGAAAACTTCTTCACAATCATGAATTCTGGAACTTTCACAGTCCCTATTTCACTAACCATGCCAACATCGTTTCTAGCTAAATCTACCAACATCAAATGTTCTGCTAACTCTTTTTCATCGTTCAACAATTCTTTTTCCAATTTTTTATCTTCTTTTGAGTTTCTTCCTCTTGGTCTAGTTCCTGCGATTGGAAAAGTCTTTATTTTATTATTTTCGATTCTTACGAGCATTTCAGGACTAGATCCAATTATTTCTCTTTTTTTAAATTTCAAATGGTACATATATGGTGAAGGATTTATCTTCCTTAAAATTTTATAAAATTCTATTTTGCTACCTTTTAGTTCATATTCGTAAGCATTGGAAATGACGCCTTGGAATATTTCACCTTTTTTTATTTTATGTTTAACTTTTCTGACCATGTCCTCAAATTCTTTTTTTGAGTAAAATTTTCCTTTATTTTTAAATGAAAATCTATCGTGTGTTGGTTCTTCATTTATTATTTTCTTCACTTCTTCGATTCTATTATCATTTATTGTAACGTAGTAACATTTTTTGTTTAAATGGTTAAAAATGATAGAATCCAAAAAAAGACCAAATTCGTAATCAGGGAAACTACCCCTTTTTAAGTCAAGTGGTAGGAAAAACCTTGCAGCAGGATAAGATACATATCCAACTAATCCCCCTGAAAATATGTGGCCATTAAAATTACTTTTTAAAATTTTTTTTATATCATTGAATGGATTATTTGTCCTAAATTTTTCAATGCTACCATCATCTATCTCTACACTCTTACCGTAAGATCTTATAATGTATTTAGGATCAAATCCAATAAATGAGTATCTTGATAAACTTGAATCACTTTCTCCTTTGGATTCTAACAAAAAACAATTTTCATATTCTTCATATATTCTCTCAAATACCTTAAAGGGATCTCTGTATTTTAATTTGATAATTTTTGGATTCTTTACTTTTACGTTGATATCGACACCTCCGAAAATTTATATACTATAAAGTTATATTTAAATCTTGTGTGTATAATATTATACATGGTGGTATAAATGTGGAGAAGAATTAGTAAAAAATTTAAAGATAATCCAAAAAGAGAAAAAGTAGCTAAAAAATTACTTGAATTGGGATTGAGAATATCTGAGGATGAAAAAATTTACTGTAAAGATGTTGAAATTAGTTACACAGCCATTGCTAAAGCAACTGATGTAGATAGGAGAACTGTAAAAGCAACTGTTAAAGAATTATTAAATGATAAGGAGCTGTCAAAAATTTTCAGAAATATAATTCCAGCAGGGTTTTTATTAAAAAATCTTGTTAAAGATTTAAACTTAGGTTTAATAGAAATTGAAGCAAATGCAGATAATCCAGGAATTCTTGCAGAGGCCGCTAAAATATTAGCATCTGAGAATATAAGTATAAGACAGGCTTATGCTGAGGACCCTAAAATAGAAGGAAATCCGAAATTGACAATAATTACTGAAATACCAATTCCAGGAAAATTATTTAGAAAATTTTTAGATATAAATGGAGTTAAAAGAGTTACAATATGTTAGTTAGACCTTTAGGTGAGTCATGTGGTTTCAAAAGAGATCATTGAAAATTTTCCATACAAAAAACCAAGAAAAGAGCAACTAGAGTTAATAGATAAAATATATGAAGCATTTGAAAGTTATGATTATGTTGTATTAGAAGCTGGCACAGGTATTGGAAAATCAGGTATTGCAGCTACTCTTGCAAAAATCTATAATTCAGCTTATATTTTAACGATGACAAAACAACTGCAAAAACAATATTTTCATGATTTTAGATTCCCAATAGTCAAAGGAAGGAACAATTTCAAGTGTAAGATCAATAAAAATTTAACATGTGATGAAGGACCTTGTAGAATATTAAAATTGAATTGCCCCCATGATCCTTTAGATAAAAAGGAACTTGATAATTTAAAATCTGAATTAAATACTTCAGATGCCAAAAAAATTCAAATGTATATGGATGGAGATATATGTGATTACAGAAAACAAGTTTATATTGGTTATATATCCAATATAACAATTTTAAATTATCAGTATGCTATAATGGCTTTTAATTATACAAGATTTTTTGATAAAAGATATTTAATGGTTTTTGATGAGGCCCATAATATAGAAGACATTGTCATGAAGCATGTAAGCTATACATTAAATAATCAACTTCTTTATAAGGATATAGGTGAAAGATTACCTAATTACAAAAATTTGGAAAAATGGATTGATTATATAGCATACATATTGGAGAAATATAAAAAGAGGCTGAAGAAATTAAAAAAACAAATAAAAAATAATCAAAATGACGAACTACTGAGAAAAACTGTTAGAATGGAAAAACGCATAAAAAAATTAGAAATATTAAACAAAAACCATTAGGAAAAATCCAGACAATTGGATTATAGATATATATGAAAATAAAGTTGTTTTTAAGCCTATTTATGTAAGTGGAAATACCTCTGACCTTTTGTTTAAAGGGAATAAACATCTTTTTATGAGTGCTACAATCATAGATGTCAATCAGTTTTGTAAAGATATTGGTATCGATCCTAAAGAATGTTATTATTTAAAAAAAGAATCTCCTTTTGAAAAAGAAAAAAGACCTATAGTTTTAAAACTTGCAGGAAGATTGTCAAAACGATATAAAAAAATTACCATGCCAAGGACCATCCCCATTCTCAAAAAAATTTTGAAAAAACATGAAGATGAAAAAGGATTAATACATACCAATAGTTATGAATTTCAAAAGTATATAACCAGGAATATAAATAATCCAAGATTAATATATCACAATAACAGGAATAGAGAAGAAATTTTATATAAATTTAAGAGAAGTAAGGAACCACTCGTATTAGTGAGTCCTTCTATGGGTGAAGGTGTAGACTTACCTTATGAAAATTGTACATTTCAGGTAATATATAAAATACCTTTTCCATATTTAGGTGACAAGCAAGTACGAATAAGAGCTGAAAGAGATCCAAATTGGTATGCATATAAAACTGTTATGACTCTTGTACAAGAATATGGACGTGGTATGAGAGCTAAAGATGATTGGTGTGTAACTTATATTCTAGATAGCTCTATAAATACTATATTAAATGCTAAAGACTACCGAAAAATAGTACCAAAATATTTTAGAGAAGCTATTCAAAAAAAATTTATATAAAGGGGAGAAACCCCCTTTATTTTGGATTAGGATTTTTTAATCGTATTTCAATTGCAGACACATTTGTTGTGGTTCCATCGTTTCCAACAATTTCTTCAGTAGAGATGTTTATATCCTCAATTTCTACATTTGGCATAAATCTGTTTCTGACGATTTCTGCTACATCGACAGCTCGACTTATAGCTCTTCCACGGGCTTTTAAAGATACAACTTCTGCACCGCCGTTCATTTGAGTAACCACAGCAAGTACATAATTCATAACAGGTTTGTTACCGACATATACTACGTTTCCAACTTCTTCCTCTGTCATTTCTTCTGCCATCACTCTACCTCCCTGGACACTTTATTCACATCTTTCTTTTAAAAACGCAGGTATATATATTTTTTGGAACTTTCTATACAAAAATCTCAAATTTTGATTATAGTATAGATATTAATGATGATGAAAAATTTTTCTGAATTGATGATGAAGGCCAGCGTCTCTGACATGTTTTAGACAAATTGCTTTATTTCTTCATAAATACTATTAAGAACTTCTTGATAATTTCTTGAGCCTTCTTCAATTTCGTCCATTACTTTTTCAAGCTCTCTAGTTCTTTCTTCAGAAACCAACTTTTCATATGTATGTATTAAATAATTATATACATTAACTCCAAGCTTTGTTGGCAACAATTTTTTCTTTAATTTTGTTTTTATTACATAACGTCTATCTAAAAGAGTATTAACAATTTTGGAATATGTAGATGGCCTACCTATACCTGATTTTTTCATTTTTTCAATTACATCTCCTTCTGTAAATAAAGAAATCTTTGGTGCTTTCCAAGTTTTTATTTCTTTAATCTTTATTTTCTGACCTTCTTTAACTTCAGGAAGTTTTTTCATAGGTAATCTTACAATTTTTGTCCATCCAGGATCTATAATATCTGTATATCCTTCAATTTCTATTTCTTCATCGTCGATACCTAAAACTATTTTCTGATAATGTAAATTAACTGGTGTCATTTGTGAAGCCATAAATCTTTTAAATATTAAATTGTAAAGTCGTAAATGATCAGAAGTTAATTTTTTTGTAGTCCTGATAACATTATTTCTTATTAATTGGATAATTTTCTCACTGTCAATTGGCCTTGTTGGTCTTATACACTCATGTGCTCCTTCTTTACCCCATTTTCTTGCTTTGAAATACTTCTCCCCTATTTCATTTTTTATATAATCCCTTGCTATGATATTACCAACATCGCTCACATAAGTAGCATCTGTCCTTATATAGGTGACAAACCCCATTTCAAATAAATCCTGTGCTAACCTCATAGTTTTTGTTGTTGGAAATCCTAGTATTCTGGATGCATCCGTGAGTAATGTATCAGTTGTATACGGTGGATTGGGATTAATATCTTTCTCCTCTTTATTTACTTTTTTAACTTCTAAATAATCTGTCTCTTTTTTACCCTCAAGTATTATTTCCATTCTATTTTCCAAAGTTAGTTTCGTGAAATATGTTTCACTTTTTCTAAAGTCATTATACCTTTTTATAATCCAACCTAACACAGGTGTTTGAACCCTACCAGCAGATAAATATGTGTTATCAAATTCTTCCCATAACTTCTGACTTAATTCAAAACCTATCCATCTATCTTCTATTCTTCTAACTATTTGGGCTTCAACCCTTTTTATATTTATTTTTGAAGCTTCTTTTATGGCTTTTAAAATAGCAGATCTTGTAACCTCATGGAACTCGACACGTTTTAAATTAGAAGTATAAGGGGAGAGAACATTCATTACATCCCATGCTATTTTTTCACCTTCAACATCTGGATCTGTACCTATAAGTACTTCATCCACTTCTTGTGCTAATTCTCTCATCACCAAAATATTTTCAAAAGTATCAATTATGTCATTAGATTTACATTTTGGACATGTAGAACCATTATTATTCACAAATTGATTGCCACATTCTCTACATCGTTTTATAGTATCATATATTGGTATAAAGTGGCCATTTTCTATTTTTATACCATGAAATCCCTCATCATTCACCAAATCGAATATATGTCCACCGGTTGCAACTATCATAAGAATACGGTTACCTATATTGGTCTCATAAACAGTTAACCTACCTATACGTCTTTTACCTATATTTCCAAACATGTTTGCTATAGTTCTTGCTTTATTTGGAGACTCAACAATAAACAATGCAGATTTAACTATATTTTTTATTTCAAACTTACCATGTTTTTTAATTGCCTTAACTTTTTTTCTATCTTCATCTATTTTATTTAATATCTTCTTTAGTTTTAATTTTTCAAATGCCTTAAACTCATGTTTTTGGAATTGCCATTTATATTGTCTTTTTAAACCTTCAAAAACCTTTTCATCATCAATTATCACAACACTTAATCCGTGAGTAATTCCACCAGCAAATAATCTTGATGCACGCCCGCTAGCTTGTATATAAGTTCTTAAATCAGGGAATTTTATACAAAGTTTATTGTTTTGGATTTCCATGCTTAAAAATTCGTTTGAAAATATTTTTTTCCGGATTTCTTCCTTTTTAAATATTTTTCTCACAAATTTTACACTATCATCATAAATTTTTGTAATTCTAGAATCAGCATGTCCATTTTCTAGTTTTTTTTCTATTTCTTTTATCTTATATTTTGGAATTTTCTGTAATTTTGTGTATAGAGATTCAGCCTTCCTTTTATAATTACCTTTCAAAACATCTATAAGTACTCTTAATAAAATTATAATAGAATATAGTCTTGGAGAATCAAGATTTATAACAAATCTATGTTTTGGAACACCTGTAAATATTGTGTACCTTACTCTTTCTGGGATATCTAAACCTCTGACAAGGACTCCATAATATGTTGCTACACCAACTAAATAATCAATTTTGCCTTCTTTAAATTCTTTGATTCCTGTTTTATCGGCTGATGATACCAATTTTACTTTGAATCCATTGTTTTTTAAGTAGTTTTCTATTTTTTTTGCTTTTTCTATGCCCTGATCTGTAGGTACAAATATTATTCCACCATTTCCTAAAATATTTAAAAGTTTTACCAAATGTTTTTCAATTTTTTCATCTGTTTTGATATAGCTATCTACCATGTTCCTGATTGTAGGTACTTCACCCGTAATTTCAAAATTAAGTAACTCTCTATAAATTTTTATTCTTTTATTTTTTACCTTTATGGTTGCAGAAGCAACAACCAAGTTTCCAATTTTATTTTTTTCCTTAAATTCTTTTATTTTATTTTCAATTTTTTTTATTTGTTCAGAATTTCTTTTAGGTCCTCGTTCTTTTAATTTTATTAGTTCCCATCCTTTCTCAATTATTTCTTCTGAAAATCCTAGAAGTATCAGTGATCTATCTATATTCCTGGAAGATTTTAAAAATGCATCTACATCATCTATAAAGATAAAATCAAATTTTTTATTCTTTAAAATGTCAAAATTAATTGCTAAATATTGTGAAGTCGTAACCAGAATATCAAAATCATCATTTTCTATTTTATTTTTCATTTTTTCTTTTTCTTTTAATTTGCCATGATAAAATGCAAGATTTACTTTTATTTGTGTTTTTTCCATGAACTTTTTGATCTTTTCAACAGTTTGTAACACTAAAGATGTTGTAGGTACAATTATGTATGATTTTTTATTTTTTAATGCATAATATAGTGATGCGAATATTCCAAAAATACTCTTACCTACACCGGTTGGAGCTATTATAGGAAAACTTTCGCCTTTTATTAAACGAATAAACCATGTTTTTTGAATATTCCAAAATTTTGAATTAGTGGCTTTTTCAAAAAGATTTTCTATATCTTTGAGGTCTCTATGTAGCTCATATATTTCTTTCCAACCATAAAGATTATTATTCTCTTTTAAGTATTCTTCAATTTTTTCTAATAATTCATGATAATCTTCACACTGCAATTTTTTTTCAACACACGATTTACAAGGATTTTTAGCGTTTAATCGTGAATCGTCTATTTCTTTACCACAGTTGGGGCACATACCTTTGTATATCGCCCTATACATTTTTTATCCTCCAAAAAATTAAAATATTGTCTTAAATAAATGTTAAAAAAATTAATGTGGATCCTTGATCATGCATTACTTATCTTTTTGTTTAATAAACTTAATTATTTAACCAATAAAAATTTGTAGTTAAAGTTGTGGAAAATTAAAAACAATAACAAAAATAATTTTCTCATTTTTTAAAATAAAATTTATTCAGGAAAAATCATTGGAAAAATTTTAGGTGATAGGATGGAAAATTTGTCTAAGAAGATAACTTCAATGATAAATGAAATATCAAGGCCTGTTAAAATAATGCATGTTTGTGGGTCACATGAACATACAATAATGCAGTATGGGATACGGTCTCTTTTACCTGATGAAGTTGAAGTTATTGCAGGTCCTGGCTGCCCTGTTTGTTGTGTACCAATTGAGGAAATTGATGAATGTGTAGAACTTGCAAAGCAAGGAGTAACAGTGACAACTTTTGGCGACATGTTTAGAGTTCCAGGATCTAAAGGATCACTTGCTGACGCAAAAGCTGAAGGAGCTGACGTTAGAATTGTTTATGGTATAAATAATGCAGTTGAAATTGCAAAAAATATTGACAATGATGTAGTGTTCATGGCTGTAGGTTTTGAAACTACTGCACCTACCACAGCTTCAGAAATACTTACAGAGCCCCCTGAAAATTTTTCAATCTTGTGTTGTCATCGTTTAATACCGCCTGTTTTAGATTTTCTTATAAGTTCGGGTGAAGTTAAATTAGATGGACTTATAGAACCTGGTCATGTTTCTACAATCATCGGTATGGAACCTTATGTACCTATATCTGAAAAATATAAAATACCACAGGTTATTGCAGGTTTTAATCCACTAGACGTACTTATGGCTGTGTATATGATACTTAAACAAATAAATGAGGGTAGGGCCGAAGTAGAAAATGAATATTCAAGGGTTGTAAAAAGAGAAGGGAATATAAGGGCACAAAAAGTCATGAAAGAAGTCTTTAAAGTAGTTACAAAAAGTTGGAGAGGATTTCCAAAAGTTCCAAATTCTGTACTTGAATTAAAAAAAGAATTTTCTGAATATAATGCAAGAGAAAAATATGATATTGAGGTTGAGAGTAAGGAAGATAAAAGTGGTTGTATTTGTGGTGAAATACTTAGAGGAGTTGCTAGACCTGAAGATTGTCCATTATTTAGAAAAGTTTGTACTCCTATGAATCCTATAGGGGCCTGTATGGTATCAAGAGAAGGAACTTGTAATATAGCTTATAGGTATGGATCAAAATGAAAATAGAAGCAATAGCTGTAGATATTGATGGAACAATTACAGATACAAAACGTAGACTTTGTATAGATGCAATAAAGGCCCTTAGAGATGCAGAAAAACTAGGAATAAAAGTAACCCTTGTAACTGGAAATATTTTATGCTATGCATATGCTACATCTACATTAATAGGATTATCAGGAGGTGTAGTAGCTGAAAATGGAGGAGTAATTTATGTCAACGATGAAGTAAATGTTCTTGGTGACATAAAAAAAGCTAAAAAAGCATATAATTATTTAAAATCTATATACCCTGTTGAAAAAGTACAATTTTCTGAATTAAGGGTCTCAGAAATAGCTATAAAAAGAACAATTCCTGTCGAAATAATTAAGGATGCATTAAAAGATTTTGATGTTGAGGTATATGATACAAAATTTGCTATACATCTCACAGATCCCAAAGTTGATAAGGGATCATCCTTAAAAATTCTCACAAAAAAACTTGGTATAGATTTAGAAAAAACAATTGCAATCGGTGACAGTGAAAATGACTTAGAATTTTTAGATGTGGCAGGTGTTAAAGTGGCAGTAGCAAATGCAAATAAAGAACTTAAAGAAATTGCTGATTATGTGACTAAAAAACCATATGGTAGTGGCGTGGCCGAAGCCATAAAAAAATATGTGACTTTATCTTAACTAACCATTTTTTAGGTGATATCATGAGGATAGGTATATTAGCCCTTCAGGGTGATGTTTCTGAGCATTTTGAAATGACAAAGAAAGCTGTTAAAAATTTAAAAATTGATGCAGAGGTTGTAAAAGTCAAAACCAAAGAAGAAGTAGAATCTTGTGATGGATTAATTATACCTGGTGGAGAAAGTACTGTAATTGGTAAACTTATGGAAAAAACCAGTATAAAAGAGACAATATTAAAGAAAAAGATACCAGTAATGGGTACATGCGCAGGTATGATATTGCTGGCAAAGGAAACAGATTACCCACAACCATTACTTGGTATAATAGATATGAAGGTTAAGAGAAATGCATTTGGTAGACAGAGAGAATCATTCGAGGAAAAAATAAAAATTTTAGGTAAAGAAATTACAGGAGTATTTATAAGAGCACCAATAGTTCTTGAAGTTGGACCTGATGTAGAAGTTTTATCAAAGCTTGATGATAAAATAATCGCTGTTAAACAAGGAAAAAATTTAGCATTAGCATTTCATCCAGAATTAGTTGATACATCAATTCATGAATATTTTATAAAAAATTTAATTAAGTGATTATTTTTTTACAATAAATTTTTTGAAATTATAAGGTTTAAATCCATATTTAGCAAGTATTGTTTTGTCTTTGTTATTTAAATTAGCTTTAGATATGTTAGGCAAAGGTTTTCCACTTTTAACAAATATTTTTCCACCTTTCATTTGAGCTCCTAAAAATTTGCCCGCATCTCCATTTATTATTAATATTCCATCTTTCATGTCTATACCAGAGAAATCTCCTGTGTTACCATCTATTATTACAGTTCCTCCACTTAGAAGAGCACCAGTATTTTTACCTGCATCTCCTTTAACAATGACCACACCTTTTTTCATCAATATTCCTGTTGATAAATCCACATCTCCTTTGTGTATTATTTCAGCTTCAACATCTAAACGTGCACCAATGGTATCTCTTATGCGTCCATCATTTATTGTTAATCTATTTCCTTTTAATTCAGCGCCTATAAGTTCATCTTCACCTAATCCATTTGTTACAATATCTGTAATTGATCTAAATTTTTTATAACCTTTCATATCAGATTTAACTTCAACAAGGTTTCCAATAGGCTCTTTAACTTTTCCTTTTACATAAATAGATCCTCTTAGCATGCTTATTCCCATTCTGGTATCTACATTTCCATCAACTATTACATTGCCAACATCGATAGCTCCCCCTGTTCCACCAAAATATTTGAGATCAACGCCCATACTAGAACATAATCTATGCCCAACATCTCCAATAATTTTAACATCGTTTCCTTTTTTTAGGTGCTCCACAACATCTTTATATCTATACTCTGTTCCAGGAATAGTGTCCTCTGGTTTAAGATACTTACCTTTATGTTGCCAATAAAAATTATATGTAAAGTCTGCAATACAGTCAACAGGTTCCTCAAGTTCCAATTCTAAAATTTCCTTTTTTCTTTTTTTCCTTTTAAAAATTTTAAACAATATAATCACCTTCTTTTAGAATGTAGTCAGATAATTTGAAATCATCATTCGATAATCAGTGGTTGGTTGCATCATCATCCTACTTTTCTTCCTTTAATTTTTTCGCATAAGACTTTATTGCAATTTTTATTATTTCTGAATAGGTTAATTTAAGACCAGATTTTTCATAATAAAATTTTTTAATTTCATTTAAAGCTTTTATATCTTCATTATTAAATTTACAAACAACTTTCTTTTTCATACTTTAAATTTACTTTTTTAAATACAAAAAATATTTTAATTTTTTTATCTTTAACATAGTAAACAACATTAAATTTTTGATTAATTTAGACTATTTTGGAGATCACTATGAAAATACTTCCTAAAGTTGAAATAGTTGATCTCAGTTTAAAAATTGATGATTACATAGTAATAGCAGATTTACATTTGGGATATGAGGAATATTTGCGTAATACTGGGATGTTTATACCTAACTTCCAAATAGATTTAATAATCGACAGGATAGAAAGAATAAGAAAAATCACAAAATCAAAAAAACTTATCATAAACGGTGATTTGAAACATGAATTTGGAAAGTTAAGTTTTCAAGAATCAACAGAATTAGAAAATTTTCTAAAATATGCAAAAGATAAATTTAAGAAAATTGTTTTGGTTAAAGGAAATCATGACCCATTACTTCCGTATTTAAATATAGACCTGAAGATTGTTGATAGTATAAAAATAAAAGATTACCTTATAGTTCATGGCCATGAAATACCAGAAAAATTAGCACCAAATATTATAATAGGACATGAACATCCATGTATAGGTCTCAGACATGGAGGAAGAGTAGAGAAAGTTAAATGTTTTCTTAAATGCAAATTTAAAAATAGGAATCTCATTGTAATGCCTTCATTTAATTTTGTTACAGAAGGATCTGATATTCTCCAAAGTAATTTTTTATCACCATTTCTCAAAAAAATTGATGTAGATGAATGCAATGTTTATGTTGTTGAAGATTTTGAAGTATTTGAATTTGGTAAAGTTAAAGATATAATAAAATTACAGGCAGATGAACTATGATTGTGAAACAAGAAAGAAAATATTCAGATGCAGAAATTCATAATATACTGCACCCTTGGGTAAGTAAGTGGTTTAAAAAAACATTTAAAACATTTACACAGTCACAAAGATTAGCTGTACCAGAAATCCATAAGGGAAAAAATGTTTTAGTTTCTTCACCCACAGGATCTGGAAAAACTTTAACTGCATTTTTATCTGTAATAAGTGAATTATGTAGGTTATCAGAGCGTGGAAAGTTAAAAGATAAGGTATATTGTATATATATTTCTCCATTGAGAGCTTTAGACAATGATATAGAAAAAAATCTTGAAAAACCTTTAGAAGAAATTAAAAAAATTGCTAAAAAAGATAATCATGATTTAAATATAAGAAAAGCTGTACGTACTGGTGATACACCACAATCTAAACGGTCAGCAATGCTTAGAAATCCTCCACATATTTTAATAACTACTCCTGAAACCCTGGCAATATTACTTACAGCTCCTAAATTTCGAAATAAACTTTCTGAAGTTAAATGGGTTATAGTGGATGAAATACATGCTTTAGCTGAAAATAAAAGAGGAGTACATTTATCTCTTTCTTTAGAAAGACTTCAACAAATAGCAGGGAATTTCACACGTATAGGATTATCAGCCACTGTGAATCCTTTAAAAGAAATTGCTAAGTTTTTAGTTGGTTATGAAGGTGAAAGATCTAGAGATTGTGTAATCGTGGATGTGGATTATAGAAAAAAATTAGATATTGAAGTTATATCACCAGTTAAAGACATCGTTGCTGCAGACCCTGAAGAAGTGAACAAATCTCTCTATGAAAAGCTTGATGAATTGATAAGTCAACATAAAACTACTTTAATCTTTACAAATACAAGAAGTGGAACTGAGGCTATAGTATATAATTTGAAAAAAAGATTTCCAGAAAAATATTCCGATGAAAATATAATGGCTCACCATTCTTCCCTTTCTAGAGAAGTTAGGCATAAAGTTGAAGAAAAACTTAAGAATGGTGAATTAAAAGCTGTAGTTTCATCTACATCCCTTGAATTAGGTATTGATATAGGTTACATTGATCTTGTTATTTTAGTCACTTCTCCAAAATCTGTGTCACGTGCACTTCAAAGGATAGGAAGAAGTGGACATAAGTTACATGAAAAATCTAAAGGCAGAATACTTGTTGTAGATAGGGATGATTTAGTTGAATGTTCATTATTGCTTAAGAATGCGTTAGAAGGTAAAATTGATAAAATACACATACCTAAAAATTGTCTTGACGTATTAGCTCAGCATATTTATGGTATGGCCATTGAGCATCCATGGGATATTGATCATGCATTTCATGTAATAAAAAATAGTTATTGTTACAGAAATTTAAGTAAAAAAGATTATATGCGTGTTTTAAAATATTTAGCAGGGGAGTATTCTGATCTAGAACAAAAAGATGTATATGCAAAAATCTGGTTAAATTATGAAGAAAACAGATTTGGTAGGCGTGGAAAATTAGCAAGAATGTTATATTCTACAAATGTTGGAACAATTCCTGATACTAGTTCTGTAGTTGTTAAATGTAAAGGAAAAATTGTTGGACGTATTGAAGAAGAATTTATGGAAAGGTTACATAAAGGTGACACTTTTGTACTTGGAGGAAAAGTTTACAGATTCAATTATGCAAGAGGAATGACTGTTAATGTAACTCCTGCTGATGCTTTACCCACAATACCTTCATGGTTTTCAGAACAACTACCATTGTCTTTTGATTTAGCAATGAAAATTCAATATTTCAGGGCAATGATGGAAACAAAATTTAGGATGGGAAAAAGTAAAGATGAAATCTTAAATTTCATACAAAAATTTCTATATGTAGATAAAAATGCTGCATATTCAATATATCGCTATTTCCAAGAACAATATCTTTATGCAGAAATTCCGCATGCAAAAAAATTATTAATAGAATATTATGAAGGTTTTGGTGGTAAAAAATTTGTAATATTCCATAGTTTATTTGGTAGACGTGTTAATGAAGCTTTATCGAGGGCAATTGCGTATTTAGTATCAAAAGAATATAAAAAGGATGTAGCAATGTCTATATTAGACAACGGATTTTATTTACGCTCAGATGGTAAATTAAGGGTTATGAAGGCTCTCAAAAAATTAAAACCAAGTAATTTTAGAGATATATTATTGAAAGCTATTGACAAAACTGAAATATTGGTAAATCGTTTTAGACATTGTGCTGGGCGATCATTGATGATATTAAGAAGATACAAAGGTAGGGAAAAATCAGTTGGTAGACAACAAGTCAAAAGTAGGATATTGTTGAAATTTATTAAAAGATTAGACCCCGATTTTCCAATTTTAAAAGAAGCAAAAAGAGAAGTCATAGAAGATTATATGGATGTTAAAAATGCAACAAAAGTTGTTAAATGGATAAATAATGGTGATATACAAATAAAAGAAATAAATACCAAAATACCATCTCCATTTGCCTTTAACATTGTTGCACAAAGTTATTTAGATGTACTAAAATATGATGAAAGAAGAGAATTTATAAAAAGAATGCATCAAGCAATCGTAGAAAAAATTAAATCGAATCAAGATCTTTAAAGTATGGTTTTATGTCTATTATTGGTGATCCATTTAATGCATCTAACCATTTAACAATTAGTTTATTTCCCTCCACTTTTTCTAATTTAACTAAACACATGCCAATTGGATTTGGTCTGTCTGGAGACCTTGTTGCAAACACTCCTCCTCTTTTAACCACCAAAACATCTCTATTTCCTCTATCCATCCAATAAAGCACGATAAGGTATTTATATTTTTCGATGCCTTTTAATCCATCCCTATATTTTTTAAATATTTTTATAATGCTTTTATTTTCACTACGTCTCCCTTGTCTTGGGGCTTCTTTTCTTTTATTATATTGAGATTTTACGATGCCTATCGGATATAATTCCATACTTTTATATTTTTCTTTTTTACAAATAATATGTTTATGAAAACCGATGTTGTAATAATTGGTGCAGGTCCTGCAGGACTTCTTGCAGCTAATGAATTAAGTGATTATTTTAATGTAATTGTCATTGATAAAGGAAAAGACATTGATAAAAGGGTTTGTTTAGCATTAAAAGATGGTAAATGTAGAAGATGTTCACCATGCAATATAATGAGTGGCATGGGTGGTGCTGGAGGACTATCTGATGGAAAACTAAATTTAGATCCTAATATTGGTGGAAATTTGACAGAATTTGTATCAAAAAAAGAGGCTATGGAACTCATAAGAGAAGTGGATGAATTTTTTGTAAAGCATGGTGCTCCAAAAAAATTATATATCCCCAATGAAGATAAAGCTTTAGAAATTTCAAAAAAAGCTGCAGCTCATGGAATAAAATTTATACCTATTGTACAAAGACATATAGGGTCTGATAGGACACAAAAAGTCATTAAATCTATTAAAAATGACTTAGAAAGTAGAGGAGTAAAATTTATTTTAGAAACCGAAGTGTTAAAAATTATTTGTGATAAAAATAAAGTTAAAGGTGTATTAGTAAGAAAAGGAAATAAAAAGTTTGAGATAGAATGTAAGTATTTAATAGCAGCTCCTGGTAGAGGTGGCATGAGATGGTTTTCAAAAGAATTAAAAAATCTAGGAATACCTGTTAAGCATAATCCTGTTGATATAGGTGTTAGGGTCGAAGTACCACATATCGTTATGGATCCTGTAACTTCAGTTACTTGGGATCCAAAATTTCATATAATAACAAAAACTTATGATGATTTTGTAAGAACTTTTTGTGTATGCAATAGAGGTTTTGTGGTAGAAGAAGTTTATGATAATTTTATAGGTGTAAATGGACATTCAATGCAGCATAAAAAATCTGAGAACACTAATTTTGCATTTTTAGTGAATGTTAAACTTACAGAACCTATAGAGAATACATCAGCTTATGCATCTTCAATAGCAAGAACTTCAACTACTCTCGGTGGAGGAAAACCTCTTATACAAAGATTGGGTGATCTGAGAAAAGGCAGAAGGTCTACATGGAAAAGAATAAAAAGGAGTAATGTAAATCCTACTTTGAAACATGTAACACCTGGAGATATAGCCATGGCATATCCATATAGGATAATCAAAAATATAATAGAAGGATTAGAAATGCTTGACAATGTTGTTCCAGGCGTGGCATCTGATTCAACATTACTTTATGCACCTGAAATTAAATTATATGCAATGAGAGTCATGACTGATTCTAAAATGAGAACAAAAATAGAAGGATTATATGCCGTGGGAGATGGTGCTGGAGTATCTAGAGGCATAGTTGGAGCTGCAGTAACTGGAATAATAGCTGCAAGGTCAATAATAGCTGAAACATGAAAGTTAAATTTTTGGAGGATTGGTAATGCCACCTCTTGACAAAATATCTAGTTTAAAGGAATATATTCCAATTAAGAGGAAAAAGAAAAAAGAAGGAGCAGGAAACATTGGATTACTGGTCGATGGTCCTAACATGCTTAGAAAAGAATTTAAGTTGAACTTAGAGCAAGTTAAAGAAATTTTATCTGAGTATGGTAATTTAAAGGTTGGGAAAGTTCTTTTAAATCAATATGCTTCCGATAAACTAATTGAGGCAATTTCAAACCAAGGTTTTTCACCTATAGTTGTTGCTGGAGATACTGATGTTTATATGGCCATTGAGGCCATGGAATTAATATATAATCCTAACATAGATATTATCGCATTAATGACACGTGATGCTGATTTTCTACCCATAATAAACAAGGCAAAAGAAAATGGGAAAGAAACTATAGTAATTGGTGCTGAACCAGGCTTTAGCGTTGCTTTAAAAAATGCAGCAGACCATACTATTATATTAAGAAGTAAAAAAGAAGGAAATGAAGATGAGGATAGTAAAAACTCAGGTTGATGAAACCAAAAAAAGAGAAAATGCACTTAGAATCATCAGATCAATGATCAAAAAGAAAGGTAGAGAATCTCTTTTTGACTTAACAGGATTATCAGGCGGATATCCAATTAAAGAAGAAGATATAAAAATTTTGGAGACATATGTAGGACCTGCAATTTTTGAAGAAAAATTACAAGAACTTGGTAAAAAGCACTTGGGTGGAGAAAAAGTTTTAGCTTTTAACAGGACCACTAGCGGTATATTAGCAACGATATTAACTTTTGCAAAGGTTGGAACATATGTTGTTCATTACTTACCCAAGCCACCATCTCATCCATCAATACCAAAAAGCGTTAAATTAGCTGGAGCAAAATACTTAGAATATTATGATGTAAAAGATTTTCCAGATAATACGTCTTTGATTATTATAACTGGAGCTACTATGGATTTAGATGTAATGCCAACTGAAAATTTTGAAAAAATTGTTAAAATGTCTGGAGATATACCTGTGTTTGTTGACGATGCTTCTGGAGCTAGAGTGAGAACAGTATTGTATGGACAACCAACTGCAATTGAATTAGGAGCTGATTTAGTTATAACAAGCACTGATAAATTAATGAATGGCCCTCGTGGAGGTTTAATGTCAGGTAAAAAAGAATTAATCAATAAAATTAAATCTACTGCCCATCAGTTAGGTTTAGAAGCACAACCACCATTAATGGCAGGAATGGTAAGGGCTTTAGAAGAATTTAATCCAAATTTATTAAAAAAATCAATTAAAAGAAAAAGAAAACTTAGGAAATTGCTTGAAAAAGACTTTGAGGGAGTTGAAGAAACACCCACTGGTATAAAAATCGAACCTGAATATTTAAAACAAAAAATAAAGACTGACTTAAGTTCAAAGGATTTGGCATTTTTATTTTCAATGATTTTACTTCGTTCAGGTATTATAACAATCCCTGCAGTAGGAATGCCAGGTGCATCTACTACAATAAGATTAGATTTATCATCAAAGGATGCAGAGAGAATTAAGTTAGAAGAACTCAAGACGATCTTTTTAGATGCCTTTTCAAAATTGAAAGATATTGTCAAGTCACCTGAAAGATGCAAAGAAATAATTTACGGTGCCAAAAATGATCAAAATTGATGGATCATATGGCGAAGGTGGCGGTGCATTAGTAAGGGTAGCAACAGCATTATCAGCATTAACAAAAAAAACAATAAGAATAGACAATATTAGGGCAAATCGTCCAAGAAAAGGTTTATCACACCAACATTTGAATGCAATCGAAGCTGTTTCAAAATTATGTAATGCAGAAGTTGATGGACTAAAATTAGGATCAACCACAATTATTTTTTCTCCAAAAGAATTAGAAGGAGGATCTTTAAATGTTAATATTGGAACGGCTGGAAGCATTGGGTTAGTATTACAAGCTTTGATGATTCCTGCAGCATTTTCAGAATCAAAAACTAAGATAACCATCACTGGGGGAACTGATGTAAAATGGGCCCCCCCTATAGATTACATTTCTAATGTTACATTACCTATATTGAAAAAAATGGGTTACAAAGGAAAAATATCTCTTTTAAGGAGAGGATATTATCCTAAAGGTGGAGGAAAGGTTATAGCAGAAATTAAACCTATAAAAAAATTAAAGCCATTAAAACTTATAGAAAGTGAAATAGAATCTATAGAAGGAATATCTTATGCTAGTAACCTTCCAAAACATGTTGCAGATAGACAAGCAAAGTCTGCTTATAATATACTCAAAAAAACTGGTTTAGATATAGATATAGATGTAAGGCATGATAATGAATCTTTGTCTCCAGGTTCAGGCATTGTTTTATGGGCAAAAGGAAACACAAGGATTGGTAGTAGTTCATTAGGAGAAAGAGGTAAAAGAGCTGAAATAGTTGGCAAAGAAGCTGCTAAAGAATTATTGAATTTTTTAAATTCTGGGGCTCCTCTAGATAAATATATGGGTGATCAAATAATACCTTATATTTCACTAACAGAAAATTCCAAGGTCAGGACTGCTGAATTTACATTACATGCACACACAAATGTTTACGTTGTTAAAAAAATTCTTGGAAAGGAGTTAAAAATAGAAAATGGTTTAGGAAAAATTACTACAATTTCAACTTAAGTGTATACATGCACCAGAAAAAATTTTTTTAAGTCTTCCATCATCTAGTTCTAAAATTAAAGCACCATCTTTTGTTACACCAACAGCTTCTCCTCTTATTCTCTTACCAAATTTTTTCCTGATTTCTACGTAACTTCCTATTGTTTTAGATAAGGCTCTCCATTCCTTAAGTATTTCTTGAAATTTTCCAGCTTTGAATTTTTCATATACTTTTTCAAATTCATATAAAAACTCACATAAAACATCTACTAAAGGTACTTCTTTACCTAATTCTTCTTTTATAGATGTTGCACCTTCTTGAAGTTCTATAGGGAAAGAATTTATATCTACATTTATGTCTATTCCAACTCCTACAATGACATATTCAAGAGATTCATTTCTAGAATATGATTCTGTTAATATGCCACAAACTTTTTTATTACCTATCAACACGTCGTTTGGCCATTTGATTCCAACATCTAAATTTTTAAATAATTTTTTCAAAGTTTTGGCAACCGCAACTGCAGTCATTAAAGTTATTTGTGGAGCATTGACAGCTGGAATGTCTGGTTTTAATATTATCGATGTCCAAATTCCTCCTTTGGGAGATATCCATTCTTTGTTTTCTCTTCCTCTTCCTCTGGTTTGGACCTGAGCTAGTACTATTGTGCCTTCTTCTTCACCTTTCTCAGCTAATTTTTTTGCTGTGAGGTTTGTTGAATCAACTATGTCAAAATAATAAATATTTCTTCCAATGTAATTTGTTTTTAATTTAGATTTTATCAATGATGGTAAAAGTAAATTATGAGAATTTTTAAGTTTATATTTATCTTTATGTATTTTTAAATAATTTTTTAATTTTTCTATGATTTTGTCAAATTCTTTTTCATCTATGCCTAATTCAGAAACTATGTCTTTCTTTGAAACTTCTTTTTTTTCATATAAAAAATTTAAAACCTTTTCTTTCATTTATTTTCACCTTTCTTCTGAATATGTGCAATATAGCTACCAATTGCTGCTGTAATAGCAGCCACTTTTTTTGGTGGTAAAAACGTTGAAACTTGTCTAGAAACTCTTTCACGATCTTTCTCTATTATCTTTTTCATTTCCTCTTCAATTCTCTTTTTATGTTGATCCACAAATTGCGTGTGTAATTCTCCTTTTACAAATAAAGGATCTACCATCATAGCTTTATGAAAGGGTATTGTTGTTTTAACACCGATTATTATGTATTCACTTAATGCTCTTCTCATCCTAACAATTGCTTCTTTTCGATTTCTACCCCACACTATAAGTTTTGATATCATTGAATCATAAAAACTGGGTATTTCATAACCCATATAAACTCCACTATCAACTCTTACTCCAATTCCTCCAGGAGACCTATAACCTGTTATTTTCCCAGGACATGGTTGAAAATCTGATAAAGGATCTTCTGCATTTATTCTGCATTCGATTGCATGACCATTAATTTTAACATCTTTTTGTGTTATATTCAATTCTTCTCCAGCAGCTATTTTTATTTGTTCTTTTACGATGTCAATTCCTGTAACGGCTTCAGTTACTGGATGTTCAACTTGTATTCTTGTATTCATTTCAAGAAAATAAAAATTACCATCTGCATACAAAAACTCAAAGGTTCCTGCATTTGTATATCCAATTTCTTTTGTAGCATTGACAACCATAGATCCTATTTTTTCCCTTAATTCTTTATTTACTATAGGGGATGGTGCCTCTTCTATCAATTTTTGATGTCTTCTCTGTATAGAGCATTCTCTATCTCCTAAATGTATAGCATTCCCATGTTCATCTGCAAGTACTTGAAATTCAATATGTCTTGGTTTCTCAAAATATTTTTCAATGTAGACTCTAGAATCTCCAAATACAGATTTTGCAAGAGATTTAGCAGACTCCATGGCTCTTTCCATTTCATCTTCTTCATATACTGTTCTCATTCCTACCCCGCCACCACCTGCAGCAGCTTTTATTATCACAGGATACCCTATTTCATCTGCTATTTTTAAAGCTTTCTTTACGCTTTTCACACCTTTCTCAGTTCCAGGGATGGTAGGTACCCCAACTTTACTCATTAATTTTTTTGCAGCTATTTTATCTCCCATAGTTTTCATTATTGATGCAGATGGACCAATAAATTTTATACCACGCTTTTCACATTCTTTTGGTAATTTAGGATTTTCAGCTAGAAAACCGTATCCTGGATGAATAGCGTCTGCACCTGCTTCTTCAGCTACAGAAACAATTTTTTCGACATTTAAATAACTTTGAGATGGATGAGAACCACCTATATGATAAGCTTCATCTGCATAATTAGTGAAGAGAGCTTTTTTGTCTGCATCAGAATAAACAGCAACAGTGTTAATATCTAATTCTCTACAGGCTCTCATAACCCGTATGGCTATTTCTCCACGGTTTGCTACAAGTACTTTTTCGAACATGAGAATACATCCTCCTACCTCAAAAACTATAATGGAGTATTCCCCATGGAGCTTCCTGCTTCATCAAGAAAACTTACCTGAGACTATAAGAGCTGTCCCATCCCCTCAACAGTATTCTACATGCTAATATATAATTTCTCTTATATATTAATCCTTTCGATGTTTCTCTTGGATTTACCTTCTTAATTATCCATCTAGAACCTTCTTTCCAAGCTCATGATTTCTAGCCATATTTCTTATCCTTATCCTTAAATCTTCAACGCATAGGTATATTCATGAAGAAAAGTAATGGATTGATATATAGTTTTCTTAATTTATAGAGTATTTTTGGAGAGGAAAAAGAAGGAGTAAGAGAGAGTTGTGTATATTTTTTTAGAATAAGTGTTAGTTTTGTACTTCATCTATATAAATACTTTTCTTATTTCATCCCTGATAGAAATAAGATCTTTTTTTATGATTGCTATTTTCTTTTCATTTTTTTTAACGAAAATTGTGTTTGTAAAAAAAATAAGATAATATAAAAAAGAATCACCAAATATCAATAAATCTATCTTCATTCCCTGTATATCTAACTTTGTACTTGAATTCCTTTTTTGGGGCTATATATTTATTTATCTCTCTCATTTGTAGATTAAAGCGCTCAATTTCATATTTTATTCTAAGATTCAATAGAATTCCATTCTTTGATGGATTTTTAACAATCATTGTTCCAGATACTGCATATCCTGCCGGATATTTACCAAGATTTATTGTTTTCCTTTCTTTTGGCTTTAGAGTTATTGTTACTTCCTTATAGCCAACTTTCTTTCCATTAACAGGATTTGTGTAAACTGTGATGTAATATTTTATGGTTATTGTCGATGCTCCTAAATTTGTGAGGGTTATATTGTAATTGAATGATTCATAGTGTATATTATTTGGTATATTATTAAAGAAAACATTTGAATAATCTACACTGACACTAGGGTACAGATGCTCCATAGTGTAAAATGCAAGAATATAGATAGCTCCTCCATCTTTTCCAGCCTCATTGTACTTAAATATAGAATTTGTAATTATTAAATCACCATCAGTGACAATAGCGCCACCATCTTCAGTAGCAATATTACTATCAAATATACAATTGTCTATTATTAGATTACCAGGCCAACCATTATCAATGGCGCCACCTTTTTTATTTGCCATATTTTTATTAAATATAGAATTTGTTATTTTTAAATTACCGGCATTATGAATGGCGCCGCCCCAGTAACCAGCACTATTATTCTCAAACTTACATTTATCAATTGTTAAATTACCATTGTATTCATTATAAATGGCACCACCATCATATTTGACTCCTCTGTTCCCTGTAAATAAACATTTAGTTAAATCCATGTAACCTTCATTGTAGATTGCTCCTCCAAGACATGCTAGATTATTCCTAAATATACTTTCTTTAATAGAGGCTATTCTTTTATTAATGATTGCACTTCCTTCATTGTCACTAAATGTACTTCTTGTTATGTTTAGAATACAATGATTAGCAATTGCATCTCCATTGCCCATAAACTCACTATTTGATATTTCCAGGTAGCCATTGTTGTAGATTGCTCCCCCTTCTTCACTAGCATAATTATCCTTAAATTTACAGTTCTCAACCTCTAAATATCCATTATTATCTATTGCACCACCATATTCTCCTTTTCCATTGGTCAATGTTAAATTTATCAACCTTACATTTGCACCGCTGGAAATTATGAATATAGGGCCTTCCCTCTGAGCATCAATTACAACTCCATCCTTATCTTCACCTACAATAGTTAAATTCTTATCTATCACAATTCCTGAAGCATAATATGTCCCATTATGCAGAAATATTGTTTCTCCAGGATTAGAGTATTTTATTACATCTTTAAAAGTGCCATTCTCAGGATAAACTTCTTTAACTCCATATGCTTGAGAAATTGCCAACAGAACTAGCAATGTTGAGAGGATTAATACAGCTTTAGACTTCATTTTTAGACACATCCTTTATTTATACAAAGGGAAGTTATAGTTGCTCTTATTTATAATTTTCGATGTCAAATTTAACATTTACTAATTAATGTTAGAACATTGCTTTAAATTTTAATTTTAATACTGTAAATATAAAACCTACGAAAAAACTAAAAATAATAAGGAGGAATTTAACAAGCTCGTTATTAGTTAAGATAGAATCATTAAATAGAAGATTAGTGTGAAAAGCATGTCAGGAAAAGAGAACATTCCTGTAGAAATATACCGTAAAAAACAACTTGAAATGATACTCCAAAAAGTTCCACAACCATCAAATCCAAAACCAGAGTTAGAACAATATTTAACCCCCGCCAACATAGCTGCAGATTTATTATGGAATGCTAAAATTTTAGGGGACATAAATAAAAAAGTTGTGGTGGATTTAGGTTGTGGTACCGGGATATTTTCTATAGGATCTTCATTATTAGGTGCAAAAAAAGTATTAGGTATAGACATAGACGAAGATGTTATTAAAACTGCAGAATCATTGTCTAGAGAACTTAAATTAAAAAATATTTTGTTTTTGAAAAAAAATGTATTAAAAATTTCAAAAAAAGAAATATTTCAAATTGTGGGTGAAGTAGATACCTTAATTCAAAACCCACCATTCGGTATACAAAAATCTGCTAAAAAAGGAATGGACAAAAAATTCATAAAAAAGGCATTGGAATTATCTAAAGTAATATATTCATTTCATGCAAAAGGCAGTGGATCATTTATCAAAAAATATTTTGAAAAGCATGGAGGCAAAGTGACCCATGTTTTTCAATATACATTTCCAATTCCATGCATATATGAATTCCATAGAGAAGAGATTAAAAATGTTGATGTAATTGTTTTTAGAGTTTTAAATTACTCATTAATTTAAAATCTATTTTTTACTTAAATAATGTTTTGCAATGCGTTTAGCAAATTCAGATCCATTTTTCATTATTTTTTTCATATTTTCCTCAACTTCCTTCCCTCCAATATTCATAAGGGCCCATGCAGCACCTGTTCTTACAAATCCACTTTTATCATCAAGCAATTCAACCAATCTTTTAACTGCAGGTTTATATTTTATTTCACCAATTATCCATGCAGCTGCTCCTCTAACTCTCCAATCTTCATCATCTAATAACTTTGCTAATTTTTTACCAGCATTTTTCCCAATCTTACATAATGCAGTACTTGCTTCTCTTCTCACAATCTTGCTTTCGTCTCTTAATGCATTTATTAGAGGTTCTATAGCCTTGGTATCCCCAATATTGCCAAGAACTCGCGCTGCCCCTGCTCTTATATACTTATTTTCATCTGATAGTGCATCAATTAAATGTGCAACTGCACCATTTCCAATTTCCTCAAGCAATTCCATTGCTTGGGTCCTAACATATTCATCTTTGCTTTTAAGATCAGATATTAACCTTCTGACAGTTTCATCCTTTAACATTTCATTATCCTCCAAACCCAACAACATTAATATTATAAAATTTCCACTTTTATTAATAAAAAAATATTTTTTGGAGGATTTTTCAAACCTAAATTTATTTCGGTGATAAAAGTGTGTAAAGATATAGATGCTATCCCATGGATCAAAAAAACAAAAAGAACGATATATTTATATAGAGACAAAGGATTTTCAACAATTGGAGTCTGTGACTTAAACATGGACATTGAAAATGTTAAGAAAGTTATCTATACAAGAAAAAGTAAATTGAGCGTAGATAAAAATACAAAAGGGTGTTTAAGGGGTTTTAACAATTATTGTTTAGAAACTACAAAAAATTTTAATTTTATAGTTTTCTTCAATGAAGAAGAACCTATTTTTGATGTCATGTTAATACTAAACAAAACCTTAGACAAGCGAGAGATGATAAAATGTTTTAAAATAACTGTGGAAACATTGAAAAATATTTTAAAGGAAAAGGATTTTGAAATTAGGAATATATTGATAATATCACCGGTTAAGATGCAGAAAATTACTACAGATAAAATCTTTTCAAAATTAGAAGATATAGCTGAGGATGTCTTTAAAAAAGTTTTAAGAAAAGTTAAAACGAAGAAAATACATGAATATCTCAAAGATTTTGGAATAAGTATTGAAAAATTGGTAGATGCTGGTATGGAACTTTGTGTAGGCGTTGAAACTACTGAAAAATTACGTAATAAACTAAAACATCAAATAAATAAGGCATTGGATGATATAAATGTAGTAACATTAATTATGGCTGCTATGCGGGTGGAAGAAGATTTCCATTTTTACAGAATTGAAGGTTTTAATATTGATGATGATCCTGCATACTTATATACAGATGAAGTTTTTGGAATGGCTATAGCAAATCAAATTGCAGGAACAAAAGCAATTTTTAATTTTAAAAGATATGATGAAGAAAAACCAGGAATAATATCCAAATTACCACCATTAATGGACGATGTTGTAGCTGGTTTAATTGCAGGTTGCATGTCAAAAATATTTGAAGAATAGGTGAAACCATGAAAAGACTTCTTGGTTTAATATCATTTTCAACAAAAATACCTACAGGCGTGCATTTACCTGCTAGTGATATAGCAGTCTATACATGGTTTTGGCCAGTGATAGGTTGCATGATAGGAGTATTTGTTGGAGTTGTAGGATATTTTTCAAGATTTTTATTTCATCCTTTACTTTCTGCAGCCATAACTTATGCATTTACCCTATGGTTCACAGGGTTTCATCATTTAGATGGTTTAATTGACGTAGGCGATGCAATGATGGTTCATTCTACTCCAGAAAAAAGAATAGAAGTTATGAGAGATCTAAAAGTTGGCGTGGGTGGTATTTCACTGTTCTTTTTAATTGGGATAATGACGATTTTATCAATTTATCCGATACCGTTTAGTAAAATTTTTCAATGCCTAGTTGTTTCTGAAATGAGTGCAAAATTAGGTATAGTTTCTTGCTGTACAATTTCTAGGCCATATATTAATGGAACAGGACGTCATTTCATAAAAAACATGAATGCAAGAAAATTTTTCTTGTCAATAACATTAACTATATTAATAGCATTTGCTATATTGAGATATACTGGTATTTTAGGAGTAGTGGGTGGAATAATTGCTGGCATAGTAGTAGGGATATATAGTAGAATTTATTTTAGGTGGGCCACAGGCGATGTCTTAGGAGCATCCAATGAAATTGCAAGAATGGTTTCTTTAATGTTTATGAATTTAGAGGGCCTTACATGATAGCAGTATTAAGATTAGGTCATAGGAAAAAGAGAGATGCTAGAGTAACTACCCATGTATGCCTCGCTGCAAGGGCATTTGGTGCATCAAAAATAATATTAAGTGGCGAAAAGGATGAAAAACTTATAAAAAATGTTGAAGACGTTGTTGAAAGATGGGGAGGACCATTTAGTATTGAATATTGTAAAAATTGGAGAAAAGTAATTAAAAATTGGAAATCAAAAGGTGGTGAAGTAATTCATTTAACAATGTATGGGTTGCCAGTTCAAAAAGTCATTGACAAATTGAAAAACGATAAAGATAAACTAATTGTAGTTGGTAGTTCAAAAGTACCTGGAGAAGTCTTTGAGCTTGCTGATTGGAATGTAGCAGTTACAAATCAACCTCACTCAGAGGTATCATCGCTTGCAGTTTTTTTACACATGTTTTTTGAAGGTTCTGAATTAGAAAAGAAATTTAAAAATGCAAAAATAAAAATAATACCATCTAAAAAAGGTAAAAAGATTATAGAATTAAAATAAAGACTTTCCATTAGCAACTGCAACAATTCCAGGTATTCCCTCCACTTTAAGTTTAAATATGGCTTCCATCCCTTCTTCAGGAAAAGCAACAACTTCTTTTGATATTATTTTATCAGTTAAATATGCAGAAATTGGAGGTGTAATAACAAATGCACCACAATATCTATTTATTGCATCTACAGTTTCTTTTTTGAGGTATCCTTTACCTATGTGTATTCTAGCACCTTTTTTTACTAAATACGGAATATTTTCTTCAATCTCTTTTTTGTTACTGCTTGTTGGACCTATACCGGCAGGCGTTACAGCTGTATGCATTATTACAGATCCCTCAATATTAAACAATTCCTTTTTATTTTTAAGATATTTGACAAGCTTAGGAAGCGCTGCATCCCTTCCTGTGTAAATATATCCATAAATTGATACTTTGTCACCAACTTTTAATTTTTTGATGTCTTTTTTCTTTACAGGTGTGTTTATTATCAAATAACATCCTCCAAATCTTCAATAAATTTTTTCACATGATCTTTAGTTATATGTGGCATTACAACAATCCTAATTGCATCTAAATTTTTAGAAACGGAGACTAACCATCCAAGATTTTCTAGTTTTTTTGCAACTTCATAAGTATCTCCAGGATCAAATGCCACGATATTTAGCTCAGGTTTTGTAATTAAATCAAGGCCGATTTTAGAGATTTTTTTAGCAAGAAATTTTGTTGTTTCCATGCATTCCCTAACAACTTTTCTATAACCTTCTCTACCCATATATTTCAGCATTGCCCAAGTAGCTGCTACAGATGCGCCAGTTCTCGTACCTACAATTGTAGATTGTCGTTCTTCAGTTAAATAAGGTGTGTACACACTTTGAACATCGATGTATTCCTTTTTTCTAAATAAAATACCACCTGCAGGCACTGGAACTAATCCCATTTTGTGGGGATCTATAGTTATTGAAGATACACCTCCCAACTTAAAATCAAAGTCTGGTAATTTGTAGCCAATATCTTTCAAAAAAGGTATTACAAAACCTCCAAATGCAGCATCAACATGTAAATATATATTTTCATCTTCACATAATTTTGAGAGTTCTGGTATTGGATCAACTTTTCCAAGTTCTGTAGTACCGGCTATACCTACAATAGCTACAGTGTTTGAAGTTATTTTGTCTTTAACAGATTCTACATTAACTTTATATTCTTCATCCAATTTTGCAATTTTTAATTTTAAATTTAAAATTTCAGAAGCTTTATTAAACGAAAAATGTGCTGATGCAGGCACAATAATTTCTGGTTTCTCAATGTTACTGATATTCCTTGCAGCCCTCATAGCCATTAAGTTAGCTTCTGTACCTCCTGTAACTATATTACCATATGCTTTTTCTGCATTTAATAGAGATGAGAGCATCTGTATTGTTTCTTTTTCTAAAATAGAGGTTCCTCTAAATAATCCAGGATCTCCCAAGTTGGTTGTTAAAAATTCATAATATACTTTTTTTGCAAATGGATGTGGCTCTGTACACATTGAACCTAATATTTTACCTGAAGAATAACTGCAATCTAATTTTTTATAATTTTTTAATTCTTTGAGCACTTGTTTTTCACTGAGACCTTTTTCCATCATTTTCAAGCATTTTTCTAGCAGCTTTTAATACTAATTTCTTTTCTTGTCTAGCAACAACATCTCTAATTTCTTCAACTGAATCTATATTTGCAGATACACTGTCTATCCCATATTCCACCAATTTCTCTACTATGTGAGGTGTACTTCCTGCCTGACCACAAATACTTGTTTTAACACTGGCCTTCTTACATTTTTTAATTACATTTTTTACTAGTTTCATTACAGCCGGATGTTCCTCACTGTATAGATGTGACACAAGTTCATTATTACGATCAATTGCTAGTACGTATTGTGTCAAGTCGTTTGTCCCTAAACTTACAAAATCAATGCCTGCTTTAATGAAATCATCTATAATCAATGCTGCAGATGGTGTTTCCACCATTATTCCAAATTCTACATCTTTGTGTGGTTCAAGTCCAACTTCTCTAGCAATTTTTTTAGCAGCAATTACTTCATCAGGATGTTGGACAAGAGGTAACATGACGCCGATGTTGTCATATCCTTGCTCACATAGCTTTTTAATAGCTTTAAATTCAGCTTTTAAAATTTCTGGCTCATCTAAATCCCTTCTGATGCCTCTCCATCCAAGCATTGGGTTGTGTTCAAAAGGTTCGTCTTCTCCACCTTCCAACTCTCTGAATTCATCTGTTGGTGCATCTAATGTCCTGTACCATACTGGTTTTGGATAAAATGCATCCACAACCTTCAATATGTTTTTGGCTAATTCTTCAATGAGTTCCTCTTCTTTCCCTTCCATTATAAACTTTTTAGGATGGACACCCATCGATAGTATCATATGTTCTGTTCTTAGGAGTCCTACACCATCTGCACCAGTTGCAGCAGCTTTTTTAGCTGCTTCTGGTATACTTATATTTACTTTTACTTCAGTGGCAGTAATAGGCGGTGTTTTTGTAACAACTTTTTCAACTTCTTTTTCTTTAGCTTCTTCCTTTTTAAGTTTTCCTTTGTATACAATACCTTTTTTTCCATCAACCACTACTTCTTCTCCATCTTTCAGTGTTTTAGTAGCGTTTCCAGTACCTACAACACATGGAATCCCTAATTCCCTTGAAACTATAGCTGCATGGCATGTTACTCCACCTTCATCTGTGACAATTGCACTTGCTTTTTTCATAACAGGAACCATGTCAGGAGTTGTCATTTCAGTGACCAATATGTCACCATGTTTCACTTTATTCAAATGTTCCATACTCTTCACAATTCTTACTTTACCAGAGGCTAGTCCAGGACTTGCACCCAAACCTTTAACTAATATCTCTCTAACTTTTTTACCTTCTTCCTTAACTTTTGGTTTTTCTTTTTTCAATGTGGTTATAGGACGGCTTTGTAAAATGTAAACATTGCCATTTTCGATTGCCCATTCTATATCTTGTGGAAATCCATAATGCTCTTGTATTTTATTTCCAATCTTCATTAATTCTTCTATCTCTTTATCATCCAGCACTCTTTCATTTTGTAATTCTTTAGGTACTTTCTTTTTCACAGTTCCTCCATTTTCTCTAACAAACATTACTTTTTTCTTAGATACTTTGTAGTCTAATATCTCACCAGTTTTTTTATCAACTACAATAGTGTCAGGAATTACAGCACCTGAAACAACCCCTTCTCCAAGTCCCCAAGATGCTTCTATTACCATTACATCTTCACCAGTTGAAGGATGCGCAGTAAACATTACACCAGATTTTTCAGCATCTACCATTTTTTGTACTACAACCGCAATAGAAACTTTAAAATGATCTATATTATTTTGTTCTCGATAAAATATAGCTCTAGCTTCAAATAAAGATGCCCAACATTTTTGAACATTATGTACAACGTTCTTAGCACCTTTTACATTTAAATATGTTTCCTGTTGCCCAGCAAAAGACGCTTCAGGTAAATCTTCTGCAGTAGCAGAAGATCTCACGGCAACATATACCTCATCTTCACCTACTTGTTGACATAATGCATTATAAGATTCAATTATTAATGTCTTAATATGTTCAGGCATTTCAACACTCATTATACTATCTTTTATCTCTTTAGATACTTTTTGAAGTTCTGCAGTATTATTTACATCAACATCTTCCAACAAAGTTCTTATTTTACTATCTAAACCTGTTTCTTCTATAAATTTACGATAACTTTCAGCAGTAACAATAAATCCTGGTGGGACGGGAATACCGGCTTTTGACATTTCACCTAAATTTGCACCTTTACCTCCAGCTAACTCTAAATCATCTTTTGTAATTTCATCAAAAAATGCTACGTATGTCATTATATCTCCCCTTTCACAAGTTCAGCGCCTTTATCAACTACTATCTTGCATGGGGCAGGCAATTTCATTGCAGCTCTTCTGAGAGCTTCTTTAGCATCTTTAAAATTCCTTTTATTAGTTCGAATAGTTGCAACTTTTTGATTTTTCTTTACTATTGCTTCCAAACTTACAGGTTTTCCAAAAGCCTTTCTCATTCCATCTTGGACTCTGTCAGCCCCCGCACCAACAGCCATTGGATTTTCACGTACAATATGGTGTGGATATACTCTTATTTTCAAATGGTATCCTGTTCTTCCGGCTTTTCTTTGTATATATCTATTTGCAGCGACTCTAGCAGCTTCTAAAGCATTATGAGATATTTGTGCAGGTCTTTTAACTACAAGGCTTAAAGATAATTCGAAATCTCCATTTGGATCTCCCATGTCAAATTGTCTTATTTTTGGAGCAGGTATACGCTTGATATATTCTTTACGGGTGTAAGGTCTAACCATTTCTCTACACCTCCTTGTTGGATCATACGGTTTTTTCGTTATATAAATTATTCCATTTTTATTAAAAACTAAATTGTGTATTCTCCTTCAATTGTTTTAATCTTTACTTTTTTTACAATGTTTTTAACAGTTTTTGCTATTTTTTTTAACTCCTCAACCTTTGGAGGTTCAATATTTTTTAGATATGGATCTAAAACTGTTTCATTTCTAAACTGCTGTAAGGTATATAAGTCACAATCTATTTCTTTTGCGATCTTCACTATGTCATTTTTTGTCATAAGTTTAGGAACATATGTAGTCCTACATTCTAAATACACTTTTGATTTATTTAATATCTTCATGCTCTCTTTAACTTCAGATCCTACATTTTTGCCAATAATTTCTTTATATTTAGTGAAAGGGGCTTTAACATCCAAACTTACATAATCTAAATACTTGATGATACTATTTAATTTCTTGGGATATATACCATTTGTGTCAAGTTTTGTTTTTAAACCCAGAGAATATGCATGTTTTAGTATTTCTTCTACTTCTTTTTCTTGAAAAAGAGGCTCACCTCCACTTAAAACTACAGCATCTATAAAATCTTTTGAAGAAGAAATTTTTCTCTTTATTGATTCAACATCAATATCTTTTCCATTTTTTAACAATTCTGGGTTATGACAATATGGACAACGCAAAGGACATCCAGCAAAAAAGATTACAAGTGATATCTTCTCTGGAAAATCTATTGATGAAATTAAAGATCCTCCAAATTTCATTGTCTTGCACCTAATGTAATATTTCTTTAAGAGTATCTATAAGTTTTTTATTTTCTTCGATCTTACCAACAGTTATTCTAATCCAATATTCATCTAAACCTCTAAATGAACTACAATCACGTACAATTATACCTCTTTTTAATAATTTTTCACAAATTTCTGTTGAAGTCATTCCGCTATCTCTAATATCAACTAATATAAAATTAGCATGAGACTTTAAAGGCTTAAATTCTTTAAATTTAGACAACTCCTTATATAAGTATTCTCTACTCTTTATTATGTAGTTTATAGAGTTTCGAATATATTTTTTATCTTTCAAAACTGTGAGAGCTGCTATGTAGGAAAGTCTTGTAAGACTAAATATTGGCTTAACTTTATGCATGTCACTAATTATTTCAGGGTTTGATATTCCATAACCTACGCGCATTCCTGCTAAGCCAAGAACTTTAGAAAATGTACGTAAAATTAAAATATTTGGATATTTTTCTAACAAATCTACATTGCTAATACCTGCAAACTCAAAATATGCTTCATCTACAATGACCAATGCTGAAGTTGACTCAAGAATTTTTTTTATTTCTTTTTTATCTATTAAGCCACCAGTTGGATTATTGGGAGAACACAAGAATATCAATTTTGTTTTATTTGTGATTTTTTCAAGGACAGAATCTACATTCAATTTATTTTTTTTAATATCCCAAGATGCAGGTACAAGTTTTGCACCATAAGGTTTTAAAGCATATTCATAATATGTGTAAGAAGGTAGTGGCACAATAAATTCATCTCCTGGCTCTATAAAAGTTTTACCAAGCAAATCAATTATCTCATCTGCTCCATCTCCACCCACTATAATCTCATTTTCTGATACACCTGAATATGAAGCAATGGCCTTTTTGAGATCATTTATATTTGATTCTGGATATCTATGAATCTCATGAAGATTTTGTTTTATAGCATCAATAACTTTTGGAGAAGGTCCTAATGGATTTTCATTTGACCCTAATTTTATAATATCGTTTTTTTTCAACCCATATTTTTTAGCTATTTCTTCTATAGATTTTCCAGGAACGTATGGATTTATTTTCTCTATTATTTTTCTTTTTTTGACCATGAAGAATCACTTTTTAAGAAATTGTCAACTATTTGCTTTTCTTGTTGTACTATAACTGCCTTATTAGAATCAACGTCTTCATCTATTAATGCATTAGGCCATATAACTGAATCCATGCCTATCTTAACCCCGGGATTAAATCCAGAATTTATGCCTGTTTTTACATTATCACCAAAAACAGCTCCTAATTTTCTACGGGAAGTAGATACTCTTTCACCTTTTACATTCATTTTAACAGGTTTGTCATTGAATTTAAGATTGGCAATATTAGTTCCAGCTCCAAAATTACAATTAGCACCGATTATAGAATCTCCAACATAAGAGAGATGATTAATATTTGTATTTTCCATTATTATTGAATTCTTTATTTCTACAGCATTCCCAATACTTACACCATCATATATACAAGTATATGCTCTTATATAACAATTTGGCCCAATATCACAATTTTTTCCTATATAAACAGGTCCTTGTATATAAGTGCCAGATCTAACAATTGTACCTCGGCCTATCACTACTGGACCTTTAATATGTACATTCTCTTCGACTTCACCTTCAATTTTTGTTTTAATATTTTTCATCATTTCCTCATTAGCATTGAGGAGTTCCCATGGTCTACCTATATCTATCCATCTTTTTTTAGATACAAAACCCCTAACATCTATCCCATCTTTGATTTCCATCATAATACTGTCAGTTATCTCATATTCACCACGTGGAGATTTCTGAGTTTTTTCAATATAATTGAAAATTATAGGATTAAAAATATATATTCCTGCATTTGCAAGATCACTTGGTGCCTCTTCAGGTTTTGGCTTTTCAATTATATTCTTAACTTTGTCATCTTCTAATTCTACAATGCCAAAAGAACTAGGATCTTTGACTTTTGTTAAAAGAAGAAGAGTATCAGGCGTATTTCTTTCATAATAATTGATAACTTCTTTAATTAAATTTGGGTCTGTTATTACATCACCATTTACAACTATAAATTCCTCATCAATTACATTTTTTCCTTTTCCAATAGCATGAGCAGTACCTAATTGTTTTTCTTGAATCAAATATGATAATTTTACACCAAATTCTTTACCATCCGCAAAATACTTCTTTATTACATTTTTTTTATAACCTACAACTAAAAATATTTCGTCGATCCCTGCGTCTCTTATAGATTCAATATTATATTGAAGTATTGGTTTCCCAGAAATTGGCAACATTGTTTTAGGACGTGTCAATGTTAGTGGTCGCATTCTAGTTCCTTCTCCAGCCGTTAATATCATTGCTTGCATGAAACCACCGTATTTATTGCTTTTTTTACGATAGAATGAACCTTATTATATATGTTTTTTAATTTATTTTTGTCCCTACTTTCAGCTCTAATTCTGATGTAAGGTTCTGTACCAGACGGTCTAACTAATATCCAACTTTTATCTTTCAAAGTTATTCTGATTCCATCGATTTTGTCTATTTTAGCTTTTGGAAATTCATTCTTTAGTTTTGGTTCTATTATTTTCATAACTTCTTTTTTATGCATGTCAGGACATTGTATTTTGTCTCTAATATTAGGATATGATGGAATCTCTGCTAGTAAATCAGATAAATTCCCTTCTTTGTCTATAACTTCAACAACGCGTAGTGCAGAAAAAATACCATCCGGAGTAAGAGAAAAAGTAGGATGTATCCATGTGCCAGATGGTTCACCACCAAAGCTTGCATTATGCTTCATTATTTCATTAGCAACATTTACATCTCCAACTTTGGTTCTGATAACCTTTCCACCAATTTCTTCCATACATTCTTCAATGCACAATGATGCATCAACTGTTGTAACTATGGTTCCTCCATATTTTTTGGAAACTAAAGCTAACAATTTATCAAAATCTGCAATTTTTCCTTCATCAGTTACTATAACTGCTCTATCAGCGTCCCCATCATGTGCAATTCCAATATCTGCTCCAACTGCCTTAACAGTCTCCATTAAATCTTTTAAATTTTCTTCTGTAGGCTCTGGATTTCTACCTGGGAAAAATCCATCTGGCTGACAATTTAAAGTAATTACTTCACATCCAAGTTCTCTTAAGACATAAGGGGTTACATAAGATGCAGCTCCACAACCAGCATCCACTACAACTTTTAACTCGTTTTTTATATCTATAGAATTTATTAAATCAGTTTTATAATCTTCTATTATCTTTGCATCTTTAATATTGCCAATTTTATCCCATTCTTTTTCATCAAAATCATTATCATGAATTATTCTTTCAATTTCATCTTCTTGTGAAGGTGTATAAGCCATTCCATTGGCATTCCAGGCCTTTATGCCATTATATTCTGGTGGGTTATGGGAAGCAGTTATCATGACACCAGTATCTGCATTAAGTTTTTTGACAGCATATCCTAATGCTGGTGTAGGTACCATTCCAATTCTTATAACTTTAGATCCACATTCCATTAAGCCTGCTGCGACAGCACTAACTAGCATTTCACTTGAAGTCCTTGGATCATGTCCAATTACAATTTTACCTCCACCAACATAAGTTGCAATTGCTTTTCCGACCTTTAGTGCTAATTCAGACGTGATTTTTGATCTAATCTTCCCTCTTATTCCAGAGGTTCCAAATAATGACATGCTCATGCCCCAAACTTTTCACTTCTATTGGTTAAATCTAAAATTATGTTCATTATATCTGAACCTTTGATTCTGCCCAAACCACCTTTAGATGCAGAAATTTCATCAAATCTTTTGACATCGTCAATCCTTACACCAGGACATCTTATAACTATTGGAACAGGATCTCCAGTATGATCTTTTACAGAAACTGGAGTTGTGTGGTCTGCGGTAAGTACCAAACATATATCCTCACAATTTAAAATTTTACTAATTACAACTTCATCAATTCTCTCTATAAATTCTTTTTTCTCTTCAAAATTTCCATCATGTCCAGCTTCATCAGCTCCATCAATATTAACCAGTAGAAAATCATATTTATCTAAAGTACTGAGTATAGTTTTTACGATAGAATTTAAATCCGTATCTGTACCTCCTGTTGCTGTAGGAACTTCAATAACATCCATACCTGCTAACCTGGCAATCCCCATAATAAGACCAGTCTCTGCAATACAGGCGGCCTTAAGATTATACTTTTCACAAAAGTTTTCTAATGAAGGTACCTTTCCTCCACCCCTAGGCAATATTATATTAGCAGGTTTTTTTCCTTCCTTTATTCGTTTTAAATTTATTGGATGCTTCTCAAGCAACTTATAAGAATTTTTAACAAATTTGTTTAGTATTGAAGCTGTAAATTTTGCTTCAAATGAATCATCCAATGGTTTTACATCTTTCACGCGTTTATTTTCAACTTTTGGATCTGCATCAGTAATTTTATCAGATAAATTTTCTCCACGTAAAACTAAAACTGCTCTATGTCCAGTTGATTCTTTAAATATTATCTCTACATCTTCTTCTAATTTCATGGAATTGATAGTTTCAGCTAATTTGTCAGTGCCTTCTCTTATTCTATCAGCTCTTCTATCTAATACAACAAAATTTTCATCTACTGTAGCAAAATTACATCTAAATGCAATATCTCCCGGTTTTACATCAACTCCTACTCCAGCTGCCTCAAATGGTCCCCTGCCTGTATAAACTTTATATGGATCATAACCCAATATTGAAAGATGCGCTGTATCACTTCCTACACGTATACCTGGTGATATTGGGTCCATTATACCATTTATTCCCTCTTCAGCAATTTTATCCATATTGGGTGTTTTTGCAGCTTGAAGCGGTGTTTTATAATCATTTTCTTTTGTAGGTCGATCTGCCATTCCATCAATTATTAATATTATGCACTTCATTCTTCAACACCTTTTTTACACTTTAGAAGGAAAAAAATTACATGAGCATTATTCCGGTAATTGCACCAACTAAAGTAGCAAGAAAATTAACTTCTTCATTTGTTAAAAATTTTTTCTTTCGAATGTAGCTCCTAAAAAACTATCTGTGAAAGACCCTATTATTCCAGAAATTATTGCTACTTTTAAAGACAATAAAATATTTGGACAGACATTAAGAAAATATGCAGAAATTCCTATTATTGCTGCTCCAACAATTCCAATAACAGTGCCCAGTATAGATACTCCTCCATCAGTACCTGGAGGCACTTTCTTCAAATTTGTTATAAGTCTTGGTTTTTGTATGATACCTATTTCACTTGCCATCGTGTCTGCAGTAGCAGCTGCTATAGATCCTATAAATCCACCTACGAACCTATCATATCTGCCAAGTATTGCCATTGCAACTGGTACGATTCCATTGGATAAAACATTTTTCATAGATCTTTTCTTCTCATATATACCTAATTTTTTCTTGTATTCTTTTTGATATTTTGTCGAAATTATTCCTAAAATTAAAAAAATAAATAAAATTAAAAGCCAATTAAATCCTGCAGCAAACAGAATTAAGAGTCCCAAAACTACCATTAACACAGAACCTGCTAAGTCTAAATCTTTTCTTATATATGTTATGATGCCAATGCTAATACAAAAGAATATATCCCACATTACAATTCCCTATTTTTCTTCAGGTTCGCTTAAAACCTTCGTTTTTATAATTTCTACTCTCCTAATTGGATATATGACTTTAGCACTTTCCTGTACTTCGGAAGATATTTTACCATCTATCATATCTTTAATAAACTCTTCTAGTGTTCTTTCAGCGGCTAACTCTAACACTTTTTCTTGTGCAATACGTCTAATTTCTCTTTGTTGTGAAGTTTTAGTACGTCTTGCTGTTATTATTAAAGTATAAACTTTTATCTTGTATCCATCTTTGGTATTAACAATCACTGGTGCATCGACCCTACTTGTTCCCCTTCTAATTAAACTTCTTACATAGTCAGTTGTCATTTCATGTCCAATGTATTTTGTTTTTGCAACATCTCCTGTAACATCGTTTATTCTAAATTTTAACTTCATGTATTGTTTTGAAAAATCACCTGTTAATTCTCTTACAGTTGCTTCTACAGTTCTGTTAACAACTAAATCTGGAGACCTAGCAGGTGTTAATCCTATTTCTTTTTCTCCAAAATATTTTGGACTGAGAATAGTATACCATTTTTTCTCTTTCCATGTGTCTCTTGCTCTTCGTCTCCTTACCCTTGCCATATTTATCACCTCTCTATGAATTGAATTTTCTCTTATCAATAACTCTTACGGCCTTACCTTCACTTCTTGGTAAAGTTCCTGGTTCTACTAATGTTACATTTACTCGTAACCCTATCTCTTCATGTACAACTTTTTCAATTTTTTTCTTAATTTTTTCCATTTCTTTAACTTCATCTGAAAACAATTCAGGAGATGTTTCAACGCGAATTTCCATTTCATCTAAATAATGGGGCCTAGTTATCACAATTTGATAATGAGGTTCCAGGCCATCCACCTTTAAAAGTGCTTTCTCAATTTGTGATGGGAATACCATTACACCTCTTACCTTTATCATGTCATCAGTTCTTCCAGTTATTCTACCTATTCTTCTCAATGTCCTTCCACATTTACATTCATCATCAAGCAATGAAGTTATATCTCTTGTTCTAAATCTTATCATTGGCATTGCCTCTTTTGTCAATGTTGTAATAACCAATTCTCCTTTTTCTCCAGGTGGTAGTCTTTTCCCAGTTTTTGGATCTATTATTTCTGGATAAAAATGATCTTCAAATATATGAAGACCTGTTTTTTGCATGCATTCTTGTGCAACCCCTGGACCTATAATTTCTGTCAAACCATATATATTAAGTGCTGTCAAACCTAAACGATTTTCAATTTTTTTTCTCATTTCTTCTGTCCACATTTCAGCTCCAAATATTCCAATTCTTAAGTTTATATCATCTAAACTTAAACCTTCTTTTTTTAAAGTCTCAGCTAAATATAACGCATAGGATGGTGTACAGGTAAGCACAGTTGTCCCAAAATCTCGCATAACTTCAATTTGTCGTTTTGTATTACCTGTAGATATTGGAATTACCATTGCTCCTATCTTTTGGGCACCATAGTGAACCCCTAAGCCACCTGTAAACAATCCATATCCATATGCATTTTGTATTAAGTCTTTGCTTGTGACTGATGCCATAGATAATGCTCTTGCCATTACTTCAGACCATATTTCAATGTCTTTCTCAGTATAACCAGCTACTGTTGGCTTACCTGTTGTACCAGATGTTGTATGTATTTCAACAATTTCCTTTTTTGGAACTGCAAACATTCCAAATGGATATGCCTTGCGAAGATCCTCTTTTGTTGTGAAAGGTAATTTTTCTAGATCATCTAATGTTTCAATATCTTCAGGTTCTATCCCTAAACTATCAAATTTATCTTTGTAATATGGAACATTTTCATAAACTCTAACTAAAGTTTCTTCAAGTCTTTTCAACTGTAATTCTTCAAGTTCCTCTCTTTCCATAAATTCTACTTCATATTTCCAAGCCACAATGGACACTCTCCCAAAAATTTAATTATGATAATCTTTATAAATCTCTTTTATGTAGTTTCGACACAAATATTTTATTTAGGAGGTAATATAATATGAGAGTAGTGGAAGAGATAATAGGTAAAGAGGTTCTAGATGATTCTGCGACAGTAATAGGTAAAGTTAAAGATGTTGAAATAGATATTGAAACAAATACGGTTGATGCATTGATACTTGGGAAAGGTAGTATATCTGAAGGATTAGGGTTATCTAAGAATGAGACAATAGTGCCATATGAAATGGTTGATAAAATTGGTGATAAGATATTGTTAAAAGGAACATTGAAATAAAAATTTTTCCCATTTATTTTTTAATTTTTTGAGGGATTCTGTGTGGAAGTAAAAGGTATTTGCAACATTTGTGGAAATGTAGGAATACTTCATACCTGTAGGTTGTGTGGAAGACTTGTATGTGGGGAATGTTACATACCTGCAGCAGGACTTTGTAGAATATGCTACAAAAAACCAGGTAGAAGAATCAAAAATATAAATGATAAAGACATGTTAATAAATTTATTTAAAGAAAAAAACGTTGTTAAATTTGGAAATTTCACATTATCTTCTGGAAAAAAAAGTAACTATTATATAAATGTAAAAGGAGCAATCACTTATCCAAAAATTTTAAAAATTTTAACAAACATTATAGTAAAGAAAATAAAAGATTTAGATATCCAAAAAATAGCCGGACCAGCAGTTGGTGCGATTCCAATAATTACTGCAGTATCATTGAAGGCAAATATACCATTTGTTATTATAAGAAAGAAAAAAAAGAAATATGGAACATCTAAACTTGTGGAAGGAGATCTAAGTAAGAATGATAAAGTTGTAGTGATTGAAGATGTAACAACCACAGGAAATTCATTATTGAGGTCTATTAGGATTATTGAAGATGCAGGAGCTAAAGTTGAAAGAGCAATAGTTGTTGTAGATCGTGGTGAAGGTGCAATAGAGAAATTTAAAAAAGAAGGCATCAAATTGGATGTTATTTTAACAGCTGATGAGCTTATGGATTAATATTATTCTCTCACATGCTTGACAAAATGTCCTAATTCATCTATTATAAGGTTTACACCAAGTTTTACAGCATTTGGTGAACCAGGTAATGCAAAAATGAGAGTTTTGTTGTAAATACCAGCGGTTGAACGTGTAAGTATTACACCACTACCCAATCGTTTGTAAGATTCATATCTAAATATTTCTCCAAAACCTTCTAATTCTTTCTCAAAAATTTCCCTTAAAGTTTCTATTGTAATATCTCTATTACTAATTCCTGTTCCTCCAGTTGTAAAAATGACATCAACGTCATTGGCTAATTTTTTTATTAAAGATTTTAACATTTTTGAATCATCTGGGATTATATGGTATTCTTTTACAATATGTTTTTCATTCAAAGCATTTATCAATATTTTACCAGACTTATCTTGTTTTTTGTTTTTTATACTATCACTTAATGTTATAACAGCGCAAGTTACCTTCTTAGGAGCTTCTTTTTTATGCTGCAACATACTTTTAGATTTCATAGTGAAATTTATATAAAGAATATATAAAACATTTTAACCATGACATTAAAGCAAGTATCAGTATTTTTGGAAAATAAAAGAGGTAGATTAAGGAAAGCAGTTCATGCATTAGCTAAAGCTAATATAAATATAAGAGCGTTATCAATAGCAGATACTTCAGAATTTGGAATTTTAAGGATGATAGTTACAAAACCAAAATTGGCAAAAGAAGTTCTTGAAAAAAACAATTTTGTTGCTAAATTAAACGATGTAATAGCTGTTGAAGTACCAGATGAACCTGGTGGACTTGACTCCGTATTAAAAATACTTGAAGATGCCAAAATAAATGTTGAATATTTATATGCATTTGTAGAGAAAAAAGGTGAAAAAGCAATTGTAGTAATAAGAATAGATGACATTGATAAAGGATTAGAAGCTTTAAATAAAGCTAATATACCGACAATTTCCGCAAAAGAAATATCCTCACTTTGAAACATGAAATGGAAAATCTTTATCATAATTTTATTATTTGCAATTTTATTATTTTTCTACAAAAGTTCCCACATCATTAGAGAGAAGAGTAGTGGGGCAACACATTACACGCAAATTTATGGAGAAACGAAAATAGATGTTTATAAATTTAAGAGTGATAAAGAAGGGCCAAAAGTTGCATTTATACTTGGAATTCATCCATATGAATGGGAAGCCCATAAGGCATTTTATGATGCAATAAAAAAATATACATCGTCTCAAAAATTTAAAGGAGAAATAGATGTTTATTGGATTCATGTTCCTGATCAATATGCTAAAAATTGGAAAGCTGGAAGAGATTTTGGAAATAGAGCTGCAAACAAATATTTAGTGCCAATGATAAAAAAAGAAAGATATTCAGCTATTTTTGATATACATAGTGGATGGGAAGGATGGCCTTATTATGGAAGGCCAAAATGGTTTATACTTCATCCACCTACAAAAGAAGGGAAATCTTTAGCTACAAATATTACAAAAAATATCAATTGGATAAAAATACTTGGAAATTGTTCAGAAAATAAAGAATGCGTAAGTTATTGGGTTGAAATGCCTATTGCAAAAAATAAAATACCGATAGTTATACTAGAGTGGGGATATTGTGAACCAGAGAAATTATGGATAAAATATAAAAAAGTAAATTTAAATGCGACTACTCCTGGAGAGTATGAAGACAAAGTAACACATGCACTGATTTTTTTAAATAATTTGGATAAAATAATTGGATAAAACAATTAAATTTGGTTTTAAAAACTTTATATTGTTTAATTACCAAATATTTATTTGAATATGTTGTGATTGGAGATGTTAATAATGGATGCTAAAAAAATTTTAGAAGATTTTAAACCTAAATTAGTTCTTGACACTCCGTGTAACAAACCTTTCATCGTTTTTGGAGAATCTCTAGGTAAATCTTGGAGTATAAGAATTTTTGCTGACAGAGGAAAATTTATAGTTCAATGTATTGATGGAGATGGAAATCTTTATGTAACTAAACTCACTGCAAAAGAAAGAGATGATTTTCTCTTAAACAAAGTCTTTAAAACTAAGGCACGTTAAATATCTAAAAAACCAAAAATTTATATATAAAGAAATTACTATACAGAAAAAATATCATAGCTATTTTTTTGATTCTTTTAGGTGATTTCATGAATATCAAAGAAGTGGTTTTAAAATTTACCAAAGATGCAAAAAGAGTTTTATATGTCTCAAGAAAACCTAGAAAAGAGGAATATTTAAGTGTCGCCAAAGTAACAGGACTTGGAATAATAATAATAGGAGTAATAGGTTTTATTATAAATATGATTGTTGCTCTCATGGGTGGTTAAAATTTATATAGAGAGGCTGTGTCAATGAAATCAAAAATATATGCTCTCAAGACTTCAGCAGGACAGGAAAAAAATGTTGCAAGAATGTTAACTAAAAAAGTAAAAAATAGTGATATAGATATTTCAGCCATTTTAGTGTCAGAATCATTAAAAGGATATATATTAGTTGAATCATCTTCAAAATTAGACATGAGAAACCCAATATTTCGAATGCCTCACCTAAGAGGCATTGTTGAAGGTTCTGTGAAGTTTAAAGAAATAGAAAAATTTTTAAAACCAGAACCTATAGTTACATCAATTAAGAGAGGTAGTATAGTGGAACTTATTGCTGGTCCTTTTAAAGGAGAAAGAGCAAAAGTTATCAGAGTTGATGAATCTAAGGAAGAAGTAGTTTTAGAACTTATAGAGGCCGCTGTGCCAATACCAGTAACTGTTAAGGCTGATCAAGTTAGAATAGTACAGAAGGAGGCAGACTGATGCCTAAAGAAACAGTCGAAGTTTTAATAGAAGGTGGAAAAGCAACGCCAGGACCTCCTCTTGGACCTTCATTAGGCCCATATGGAGTTAATATAAAAGAAGTTGTCGATGAGATAAATAAGAAGACTGCTGACTTTAAAGGAATGAAAGTGCCTGTGAAAGTTATAATAGACACTGAAACAAGAGAATTTGAAATTAAGGTAGGTACACCACCAACAAGTGCACTTATAATGAATGAATTAAATATTGAAAAAGGATCTTCAGATCCAGGAGCAGAAAAGGTCGGTGACTTGTCAATTAAACAAGTTATAAAAATAGCAAAAATGAAATTTGATTCATTATTAGCTAAAGATTATAAAGCTGCTGCAAAAGAAATATTAGGAACATGTTTAAGCATGGGAGTAACGGTTGAAGGTAAAGATCCTAGAGAGGTCCAAAAAGAAATTGACGAAGGAAAATATGATGAATTCTTTGAGGAGTAATATTACCAGTGGTGAATTAAGATGGATAACGATAACATCGTAAATGCAATAAAAGAAGCAAAAAAGATAAGTAAAAAAAGAAATTTTAAAGAATCTATGGATTTAATTGTAAATCTTAAAGATGTGGACGTGAGTGATCCTGAGAAAAGATTTAACGAAGAAGTTGTTTTGCCAAAGGGTCGCGGAAAAAAAATTAAAATTGCCGTTATAGCAGATGGTGAATTAGCTATAAATGCTAAAAATGCTGGAGCAGATTTAGTAATAGATAAAGAAATGTTGGAAGAATTAGGAAAAAATCGTAGAAAGGCGAAAAAAATTGCAAAAAAATATGAATTCTTCCTTGCACAAGCAGATTTAATGCCAAGGGTAGGTAGATTCCTTGGACCAGTACTTGGACCACGAAATAAAATGCCAAAACCCGTGCCACCCAATGTAGATATAGAGCCGATAATAAAAAGATTAAGAAATACTGTGAGAATCAGAGTGAAAGATCAGCCAGTAGTGCATACAGTTGTAGGAACTAGAGATATGGACAGTGAGGATTTAGCTGAGAATGTAAAAGCAGTGCTTAATGCAATAAAACGTAATTTAGAAAAAGGAGAATCACAAATAGGGTCAGTGTATATTAAAACAACTATGGGACCAACAGTAAAGGTGATGTAGATGGCCCATGTAGCTGAATGGAAAATAAGAGAGGTTGAAGAACTTAAAAATTTAATTGATCAATATCCTGTAATTGGTATTGCTAATTTAGTAGGTATTCCAGCCAAACAACTACAACAGATAAGAAATAAACTAAGAGGCGAAGCTGTAATCAGAGTATCTAAAAAGACATTGATAAAAATTGCATTAGAAAAAAGTAATAAAGATGGTGTTAAAGATTTAAGTAAATATATGGAAGGTCAGGTAGCACTCATACTTACAAAGATGAATCCATTTAAATTATATAAATTACTTGATGAAAGCAAAACTCCTGCACCAGCTAAACCTGGAGCGATAGCACCTAATGATATAGTAGTGCCTAAGTGTAATACCGGACTTGATCCAGGTCCAATATTAGGAGAATTACAACAAGCAGGAATTCCTGCTAAAATTGAAGGTGGTAAAATAGTTATAACAGATGAGACGGTAGTTGTAAAAGCTGGAGAAGAAATACCACCTAAAATCGCGGAAATATTAAACAGGTTAGATATTCAACCATTAGAAATTGGAGTAGATTTAATAGCTGTTTATGAAGATGGAGATATTTACACAGCAGATATCTTAAGTATTGATGAAGAGAAAACAATTTCCGATATACAAAAAGCATATAGGCATGCATTTAACTTATCAGTAAATGCTCCAATATATGTAAAGGAAACAATGCCTTACATATTACAGAATGCAGCTGCTAAAGCATTTAACTTATCAGTAAATGCTGGCATAATAACTTCCAAGACAATACCTTTATTACTTTCAAAAGCATATAATCAGATGGTATCATTGGCATCAACAATAAGTAAAATAAAAGCCGAAGCTTTAGATGAGGATTTAAGTAAAAGAATAAAACGTAAAGGTAAAGTCACTAAAAAGAAAACCAAAAAGAAAGAAAAAGAAGAAAAAGAGGAGGAGGAAGAAGAGAAAGAAGAAGAAGCAGCTGCAGGATTAGGAGCATTATTTGGATAAAACAAAGAGGGGTGATGTCTCATGGAATATATATATGCAGCTATGTTGTTACACAGCATTGGAAAAGAAATTAACGAAGAAAATGTAAAGAAAGTATTAGAAGCAGCAGGCGCTGAAGTAGATGAAGCTAGAGTAAAAGCATTGGTGGCTGCATTAGAAGAAGTTGACATTGATGAAGCCATTGAAAAAGCAGCAGTGGCTCCTGCACCAGCAGGAGAAGTAAAAGAAGAGAAAGAAGAAGAGGAAGAGGAGAAGGAAGAAAAAGAGGAGGAGGAAGAAGAGGAAGAAGAGGAAGAAGAGAAAGAAGAAGAAGCAGCTGCAGGATTAGGAGCATTATTTGGATAAAAACTCCTCCTTATTTTTCTTATTTTTTAACGTGATTTTTATGGAATTAGAAAAACTAGGTTATAAAAGGTTTAAATGCAAAAGTTGTGGCAATTACTTTTGGTCATTAGAATATCGTGAAACATGTGGTGACGCTCCTTGTGATGAATATAGGTTTATAGATAACCCTCCAACAAAAAAAAATTATGATTTATATGAATTAGAGAAATTATTTTTAAAATTTTTCGAAAAAAAAGGACATAAAATTATACCTCGTTATCCAGTAGTAGCTAAACGGTGGAGAGATGACGTTTTTCTTGTTGGGGCTTCTATTTATAACTTTCAGCCATGGGTAACGTCAGGAATTGTAGACCCACCAGCAAATCCATTAGTTGTTTCACAACCATCTATACGTTTAAATGATATAGATAATGTAGGTAGAACTGGAAGGCATTTCACATGTTTTACTATGGGAGGTCATCATGCATTTAATAAAGAAGATAAGATTATATATTGGAAAAATGAAACAATAAAATATTGTTATGAGTTTTTACAGACTCTTGGTATTTCTCCTAAGAAGATAACCTTTATTGAATCATGGTGGGAAGGAGGAGGAAATGCTGGCCCTTGTTATGAGGTATGTGTAGATGGTGTAGAATTAGCAACTCTAGTTTTTATTCAGTTTAAAACAAATGGTAAATTGGAAGATATTCCTTTAAAGATAGTAGACACAGGTTATGGATTAGAAAGATTTGCATGGGTATCTCAAGGAACTCCAACTGCCTATGATGCGGTTTTTCCACAATTTATAGATAAATTAAAAGATATAACTGGTGTAAGCGTTGATAAAAGATTATTAAAAGAAAATGCAAGAATAGCAGGATTAATGGACATAGAAACGGAATCAGATTTAATGAAATTAAGAAAAAAGGTTGCTAATAAACTTAATATCTCCGTTGACAAGTTAAATAATATAATTGGTCCAATGGAAAATATATATGCCATTGCTGATCATACCCGTTGCCTAACTTTTATGTTGAGTGATGGTGTTATTCCTTCCAATATGGGAGAAGGTTACCTAGCTCGTTTGGTTTTAAGGCGAATTATAAGGCTGATGGATGAACTAAACTTAAATATGCCTCTTAAAAAAATCATGGAAATACAAATAGACATTTTATCTAAACATTATCCTGAAATAGAAAAACATTATGACCATATTCTCAATGTAGTTGAATTAGAGGAAAAAAGATATTCAAAAACTATCTCAAAAGGAAAAAAGACTGTCAAAAGAATTATAAATGATTTAAAACGGAAAAATAAAAATAAAATTCCTTTAAAAACTTTAATTAAACTTTATGATTCAAAGGGCGTACCACCAGAACTTGTTAGAGAAATTTGCAAAAAAGAAGGAATATCTGTAGAGTTGCCTGATAATTTCTATACACTTGTTGCTGAGCAACATGAAGGTAAAAAAACCAAAGAGAAAGGTGAAAAGATAGATTTAGACCTTCCTGAAACAAAACTTCTTTTTTATGAAAAACCTAAAGAAAAAAGATTTAATGCAAAGATCATTGGCAGTTATAAAAATTCTGTTATATTGGATAAAACTTTATTTTATCCTGAAGGAGGAGGACAGCCAAGTGATAGAGGCTATTTAGTGGTCAATGGAAAGAAATTTTATGTAAAGAACGTTACAAAAGTTAATAATATTATTTTACATGAATTAGACACAGATAATGTTGAAAATTTAGTTGGAAAAAATGTAGAAGGAATTATTGATTGGGAAAGACGTGTAAAATTAACAAGAAACCATACAGCGACACATATATTGTTAGCTTCTGCTAGAAAAATATTAGGCGACCATGTATGGCAGGCTGGAGCTAAAAAAGGTATAAAAGCTTCTCGTCTTGACATATCCCATTATAAACGCCTAAGTAGGGATGAAATAAAAAAAATTGAAAAATTAGCTAACGAATATGTAAGGAAAAATATAAAAGTAAATGTTAAATGGATGGATAGACAGGCTGCAGAAAAGAAATATGGTTTTATATTATATCAGGGTGGGGTTATTCCTGGATCAAAAATAAGAGTTGTTGAAATTCCAGGAGTTGATGTACAAGCATGTGCAGGCACTCATGTAGAATATACTGGTGACATAGGTTTTATAAAAATTAATAGGACAGAAAGGATCCAAGACGGTGTTGAAAGATTAGAATTTTCTGTTGGAGATTCTGCCGTAGATTTTGTACAACATTATGAAGATTTATTATTAAAAAGTGCACAAATCTTCAGAGTTGAACCACAGATTCTACCTAAAACTTGTAAAAGATTTTTTGAGGAATGGAAACAATTTAAAAATGAAATAGAAAGACTAAAAGAAGAAATCGCAAAATTAAAAATTAAAACTATAAAATCAAAAATTAAAAAGATCAATGATTTAAAAGTTGTTTGTGAAGAATTAGATGCAAGTATGAAAGAATTAGAAACAATTGCATCAGAGTTTATAAAAGATGGAACAGATTTTGTATTATTAGGAAATAAAAACAAAAATCTAGTGATTATGGTATCCAAAAAATCTATAGAAAAAGGCATTAAAGCCAATGAATTCATGAAAAAGATAACTGAAAAATTTGGAGGAGGCGGAGGCGGAAGAGAAAACATAGCAAGAGGTGCTATAAAAGAAAACATTAGAAATATACTGGAATTTGTTTATAAAATTATTGAAAAAGAATCAAAATGAATAGTGATAAGTTGAAAAGCATATCGGAAATTAATGAAAAAATTGAAAAAGGAGATGTTCAGGTATTTACAGCTTCTGAAATTAAAAAGATGTCAAAAGTTTCAGTGGAAGATGTAGATGTAGTAACAACTGGTACTTGTGGAATAATGTCAGGAACTTCTGCAATTTTTCATTTTAAAATTTCCGAGCCAGGTGCTTTTAGAAAAGTAAAAGAAATTTATTTAAATGGTGTTCCAGGGTTTCCAGGCCCTTGTCCTAATGAGAATCTTGGTTCTGTTGACTTAATTGTTTATGGGACATCTAAAAGCATTTATGATCATAATTATGGTGGAGGATTTTTATTCAAAGATATTATCGAAGGAAAAAATATACAGATTGAAGCAAAAACGGTTGAAGGTAGAAAGATAGAAACAGAAATAAACATCGAAGATATGGAAACATCAAAGATGTTAGGTACAAGAATGGCATTTCAAAACTATTCTGCATTTTTAAATTCTAAAAAAGGAATTAAAAAAACAATATTTAGTGTTACTGGATTGAGAGGTCCTTTCAAAGAATTATCATTTTCAGGATGTGGTGAATTAAATCCATTGCAAAATGATCCTGAAATGTATGTAATAAATGTTGGCTCTAAGGCACTTTTAAATGGATCAGAAGCCATAATATTAGGGTTGGGGACACGAAGTTCTAAGAAACCAAACTTGATGATAATGGCAGAAATGAAAGACATGGAAAGCTACTATATAGGTGGATTTAAAACCGGCAGTGGTCCAGAGATTTTTAATACTATTGCAATTCCAATTCCCATACTTAACAAAAAAATTCTAAACAACGTATTAATAAAAAATTCAAAAATACCATTACCAATATTAGATGTCAATGATAGGAGAGAAATAGGAAAAATAACTTACGCTGATGTTTGGAATGGTGTGGATAAAAGACCTAAATATAAAAAAGATAAATGTTTAAAGTGTAAAGAATGTAAAATTGAAAAAATCTGTCCTACAGATGCCTTTAAACCTAAAGAAGGTATAGACTTTAAAAAATGTTTTGGCTGTTCAGTATGTGCACATCATTGTAAGGCCATTGAGATGAAAACTGGTGTTGTTGAATTTAATTCAGCTAAAATACCAGTTACATGTAGACAATCTGACATAAAGAGAGCAGAAAAATTGTCTTTAGAACTAAAAAAGAGGATAGAAAATGGAGAATTTTACTTATGATCTTATAATTGCAAGATATGGTGAAATTGGTATAAAAAGTCCAAAAGTGCGAAAAAAATTTGAAAATAAATTGGTTCAAAATATCAAATCTTCTTTAAATGCAGATATCTATATTGAAGACGGTAGAATATTTATTTATCCAAAAAATTTTAAAAAGGCTTTAAAATCTTTAAAAAGAATATTTGGAATCGTATCGTTTTCTCCAGCCATCAAAACATCTGCAGAATTCAATGAAATAAAAAATAAATTAGTAGATTATGTACGGAGATTAGGGATAAATAAAAAAATGTCATTTGCAATAAGACCACGTAGGGTAGGTAATCATGAATTTACTAGTCAGGATCTAGCAGAATTTGCTGGAGATGTAGTAGTTAAAGAAACTGGTGCAAAGGTAGATTTAGACAATCCTGACATTGAAATTTTCATTGAAGTGAGACATGAGAACTCATATATATATCATGAAATTGTGGAAGGACCAGGTGGCTTGCCTGTTGGAACCCAAGGTAAAGTAATAGGGTTGTTATCAGGAGGTATTGATTCTCCTGTGGCTTTATATCTTATGATGAAAAGAGGATGTTCTGTAACTGCATTACATTTTGATATACGACCTTTTACAATAGATGGAAATATAAAAAAAGTTAAAAAAATTTCAGAAGTTTTAGAATCATACTCTAGTGGAGAATTCGAATTATTAATTCTAAAATATGGCGATGTCCTTAAAAAAATTAAAAAAATTGCAGGAAAATCAACATGTATTGTATGTAGACATTTAATGTATAAAATTGCAGAAAAAATTGCAAAGAAGAAAAATGCACATGCAATTGTAGATGGAAGTAGTTTAGGCCAGGTTGCATCACAAACATTGCCAAACATACTTACAACACATTATGGAATTGAAATTCCAATTTTAAGTCCACTTATTGGTATGGATAAAACTGAAATACGAAAGATAGCTGAAAAAATAGGGACATATGAAATATCTTGTGAAAGTCCCGACATATGTAAAGCAGTCCCTAAACATCCTGTAACTTACTCTACACCAAAAAAACTAACATCAATATTAGATAGAATGGATGTTGATGAAATCCTTAAAAAATATTAGCGGTGATAAAATGAAAGGAGCTATTGGTTTAGTGTTTTATTCACATGTTATACCATTTATATTAGGATTAATAGGTATATTATTAATGTGTACAGGAGTTATGGATGATAAGCCGATGTACACTTCTTTAGGATTAATTATATTTTTTGTGGGTGGATTACTGCCATTTATAATTTTACCAATAATTCTAGGTCTCTAAATATAAAGCGGAAATTCACCTTTATGTAATGCTGTGCCTACTAATATTTTTTTTATTCCGAAATTTTTTATTTTTGGAACATCTTTGAGTGTTATACCTCCTCCTAAAATCAATTTATCCTTTAAATCTTTAAATATTTCTATAATATTTTCATTAATACCCTTCTCTGTACCTACTCTACTAATATCTAACAATATTATTTCGGAAGATATACCAAGATCTAAAAGCTTATCTCTAAAATCAATCAGGGAAATATCTAAATTTTTTGAATATAATTTATCATCCTTAATGTCTACACTAACAACAATTCTACTTGTAGGGAATTTTGAAACAATTTTTTCTAGTTCTTCAAAACTTTCTAAAGTTTCTGTAGCTACTATCACTTGCCTTGAAAAATTTAAAAGAAATTTAAATGTTTTAAAATCGTTGACACCAAAATCAAGCATTGTTGGAATAATATAATTTATCTTCTTTGCAATCTCTAGATTATTGCCAGTTCTCTCTATTCCATTTAAATCTGCAATATATATTCGTCTAGCTCCCTGTCTTCTTAATGATAATGCAATCTCTATAGGATCCGGCGATCTTGAATAAATGGTTTTTAATGGAGTATATGTTTCTCTTTTTCCAGATTTGCCAGCTACTGCAATTCCATCTTTAATATCTAAGACAGGTATTACTTCTATCATTTTTGAACCAATATGAGCTTTCCAGTTCTAGGATCTTTGTATACTGTACCCAGTTCAGCATATCCCTGTCCACTACCTTTAGATACCTCAGGAGTCTGATTCAGCTCTTTTCCCTGTTTAACTTCAATACTTTTCTTTACAGCTTCCATTAATTCTCTTTTTTCTTGTAGACTCATTTTTGCAAAAACAAGGCTTTGCATGTTCCATGCCATGATGAAGAATACAGCGAATGCCATTGCAAGCACAAACATGCAATCAACAAAATTTATTGCTCCACTAAGTGGATCTTCTTCATGGTGATAATCGCTCAATCTCCTTCTCCCTCTCCTCCTCAACATTCTCCATCACCTCCAATATAGCCTCAGCCAGAGTTTCCAAGTTAACCAGATATTCCTCAAACCATCTTTTCCTAACCTTTGATACAAAGAAAGAGATTGCACTTGAAGCAAGTCCAAGTATTGCTGCATCAAAAGCAACTAAGAAGTGATTTGCTAGCTGAGTTATGTCTCCGGCTCCCAAAGCAACTAATCCAGGACCTATTGGAATTAAAGTTCCGAGGAGTCCTACCTGTGGACCAAGCCTTGTTATTGAATCTGTTATTTCAACAGATTTCATGGCTTTCAGTTCTTCTCCTTCAACATATCTCCTTGCAAGTGCTTCTCTTGTCCTTGAATCTAAGTCCTCTGTGTTTGCAATATCTGTTAATATTTCTTTTTGCCTCTCTGGGAGCTTTGAATTATTTATTATCTCTATTATCTCCTTTGGATCCCCTGGATTTGAGATGTTGTATATGGCTTCCTTTATTTCATCTACATCAACTCTAACCCTTCCAACATATTCAGCAATCAATCCTCCAAGTGCAACTACACTATAAGCAACAAATGCCAGCAATGTTACTATTGCTGGGATTAGGAGGCTTTGTGAAACTACATGCATAATTCCTTGGAGTGCTTCTGATCCTGGGACTGCTGGCAATTTATCACCTCACAAAAACGCTTTTTTTCTTGTAATAATACCCTCCCACTATTAGTAGGGCAAAGAGTGCTAATGCAGTACTTAATAAAATATGTGGTGCAGGAACATTTACTGGAGAGAATTTACTACTTGCTAAGGCACTAATATTCGGAATCAAAATAGTTGCAATCAAGAAATAAAGTCCAACAAATAACATAAAATTCCCTAAGATTATGGGATATGGTTTATTCAAAGCATCTACAATTACTTTTGAAAACAAATAAAACACTGCTATAAACACGGATAAAAGTATTGCAGAATACTTTCCTAATAGTAAAGATGAAACACCCACCATTGGAGCTGCTAATATTATTGCAGCTAATACTGCACCAAAACAACATGGACATGGTGCTACCATTGCTAAACATGTCATCTGCGCGGTATTTTTCTTTTTCTGTTTCCATTCATGTAATGTATGAATGCCTGCTGCTATTAAAATTGCGGCCATCAGAAGAGTTATATAAACTATGTATTTGTTAAGTGTTGGGTATATGTTCCCTATTGCTTTCCCTAGAATCCAAATTAATAAATAAAGACCTACTCCATAACCAATTATTATACCTGCTGCATATCGACGTCTTAACCCAGCAAATCCTATTGCTAACCCTATTTTTGCACCAAATATTAAAAGAACAGATATAATTCCTAACTCCCATGCTATAGTAATAATATTCATAAAGATATCCTCCAAAATAGTAATAATCTAGTAATCTATATTATTTTTCTTTATTTCTTTACTTTATATTAACTTTATATATTTTTTAACTTTAACTTTAAGTCCATTTTCAATCTAGTAAAAATAATAAACAAAAAAATCTAGGGAGCGCCGCCTGCTCCTCCAAGGTTTTTACCTGTTTTTACATCTATGTATATTTCACCAACTTGTTTTCCATTTTTGATCACTGGAACAACATAAACTGGTTTTCCATCAATGTAAACAATTTTTGGAGATCCTGGGGATGCTCCAGGTTCCTCTATGTATTTACTTGCTATATTTTTTGCATCTTCTGTTGATACATGAGTTTTATTAGCGTTAGTATCTTTTGATGTTGTATTTTGAATTTTTTCTGTTTTTGTAATATTATTTTGACTCATACTATTTTTTGCTACAGCCACTTGTGATTTATGTCCCTGTAGGAAATATCCTGCACCAATTGCGCCAACTACAAATATGCAAAGAATAAAAATTAACGCTTTAGAGCGCATGTTTTTCACCCCTTTCCTTTTTTACTAAAAGTTCTATATATATTTATCGCTCCTTTTTCTAGCTTCTTCAAGAACTTTAATTGCAGGGAGCTCTTCGCCAGAAAGAAATGCTATACAAGCCCCGCCTCCACTACTAATATGATTTATTTTATTTGAAATACCCATTTTTTCTGCAGCCGCTGCTAAATGACCTCCTGCTATAACTGAAAATGCGTTGGATGATGCTATTGCATTTAACAAATCTTCAGTTCCTATACTAAATTGTTGTTCTTCGAAAACACCCGCTGGTCCATTAGCAAAAATTGTTTTTGCCTCTCTTATTTTTTCTGCATATATTTTTATAGTTTCCATGCCTATATCATATATTGGAAAGTTAGGAATATCATCAATAGGTACATCAATTCTCTTTCCATTTTTATTTATGGCAACATCAACAGGGGTAAGTATCTTCTCCCCATATTTATCTTTAAGTTTTTTTGCCATTTTTATAAATTTTTTATAATTTTTTCTATACAATATTTTTCTGTTCTTTTCTTTAATATCTATCCCAGAAGCCTCTAAAAATACATTTGCCACCAAACCAGATGTTAGAATATAATCAGCAGAACCATTTTTTAAAATATTTTTCATTATCATTATTGAATCATCAATTTTAACACCTCCAAGAATATAAACACATGGCTTTTCAACGTTTTTAATTATTTTATACAATGTTTTAACTTCTCTTTCCATTAATCTTCCTGCAGCAGAAGGTAGTTTAAGCGGAAATCCAACTAATGATGGTTGTGATCTATGAGCAGCTGCAAAAGCATCATTTATATAATAATCAACAACACTTGATAATTTTCTTACAAGGTGTGTTTCTGCCTGAACTTTGGGATCTCTTTTTAAAACTTCTTCTGAATAAAAACGTACATTTTCTAAAAGGATGATATCTCCATTTTCCATATTTCTTATTGATTCTCGTGCAGCACAACCAAATATATCCTCAACATATGTAACAGGCATATCTAATATATTGGATAATACTTTACTATGCTCTTCCATTGTTGTGAAATCTCTTTTTCCTGGCCTACTTTGATGTGCTAAAATAGCTACCTTTGCATTTTCATCTACTAGTTCTTTGAGTGTTTTTGAATGTAGTCTCATTCTCGTATCATCAAGTATACGTCCAGTATGAGGATCTACTGGAGAATTAATGTCTACTCTTACAAGCACTCTGCTCCCAGAATAATCAAAATCATCCATCGTATAGAATTTGAACAAAAATACATCCTCCTACATTTCAGTTATAAGTTCCTCTAAAGCTTTCTTTTGATCCTTTGCAAGAATTACACCAGAAGCTAAAAGTACACCTTCGGTTCCTAATTCTACTGCCTTTTTTACATCTTCACCAGACGATATTCCTGCACCACATAGCACTCTAACATCCGGGTTCACAGTTTTAACAGCTTCTACTGTGTTTTCAACAACTTCTGGTTTTGCTTTTGACACTGGGATGCCTGATCCTATTAATTCGGGAGGTTCAACTGCTACAAAATCAGGAGATAATGCAGCTGCAGCTGCACTAGTTTCAACATTATTTGTACAAACAATGCTTATCATATCATTCTCTGATAATTTTTTTACAACTTTTGATATGTCAGCCAATTTCATTCTTTTCTCTGAATGATTTACCAACGAACCTTTAGCACCTGCTTCTTTTGCACATTCTAATAAGACACTGCCTGTGTGTCCACCAGCATCTATTGGATCAATATGTTGTGCTATTACTGGAATGTTAACATTTTCTGAAACATATCTTAGGTCCATATGTTGTGGAGCAACTATTATTTTTACTCCATATTCCTCAGATACTTGTTCGCATTTTTTTGCTAGTTTTAGGGCATTTTCTCCTGTAGATTCTTTGTATGTTTTAAAATTTAACACGATGATAGGTCTATCCAACTGTAGTTCCCCCATATTTTTTAGGGATTTTAATTAAATAGATTCAATTCAATTATTTATTTTTTTTCAGTATAAAAATAAAGAATTTAAAAAAACTTATATACATTTTTTAAATAATAATAATAGTGATGTCAATAAGCTCCGGTGGTGTAGTCCGGCCAAGCATCTCAGCCTCTCGAGCTGAGGACCCGGGTTCAAATCCCGGCCGGAGCATTAAATCTATTCAGAGTAATTTATCACAACAACGCACATATATGAAAATTTCCTTTCTGCAGCCTCTTTTAATGATATTTTCGTAATTTTTTCATCTGGATAGCTAAGACGCTCACATATTATTATCTCTTTATCCCCACTAATTCCATTATTCAACAAAAATTTGGCTAAATCATTTACGTCTTTAGAGGGCAAAACCATGATTGGTTTGTCATCGTTTAAAAATTTAAGAAGCTTTTTATAATCTTTTCTTCCATGAAGAGTTAATAGATTTACATTATCCCATGGCATTTTGAGTTTAGCAGCGCATAACTGTATAGAACTTATACCAGGAATAACTTCCAGTTCTACATTTTTATATTTAGACAATAATTTTTTAACAGGCTTTAAAACTCCTGAAAATCCAGGATCTCCAGTTGATAATATACAGACGTCATTATTACGAGCTAGTTTTACAGAATATTCCAACATTTTATTCATGTTTTTGGCATTTAATACAATTTTTCTTGTTGCCTGTGGAAACAAATCTAATGCTCTTTTACTACCAACTAATATATCAACCGTATTTGCAATTTCTTCAGCTATAGGTGTTAAAAAATCTTTTGAACCTGGGCCAATTCCTACAATATAAAGCATTTTTATCCCCAACAAAATTTTTAATGTTATATTTTTATCTTCAAACACAAAATTTTTTGAATATTGAAATTATTTTACTTAAACTTTTTCAGGAGGTCAAAAAATGATACAAATAGCTGTAACAGGGAAACCTAATGTAGGAAAATCTACATTTTTCAGTGCAGCTACATTGTCAGATGTAGAAGTGGCTTCATACCCATTTACAACAATTGATCCAAATCGTGCTGTGGCATATGTAACTACACAATGCCCATGCAAGGAATTAGGTTTAAAATGTAATCCGAGAAATTCTAAATGCAAAAATGGTATTAGATACATACCTATCGAATTGATCGATGTTGCAGGCTTAGTTCCTGGAGCATATAAAGGACGCGGGCTAGGTAACAAATTTTTAGATGACCTTAGACAAGCAGACATGTTTATACATATAGTGGATGCATCTGGATCTACAGATGAAGAAGGTAAAATTGTAGAACCAGGTACTCAAGATCCTCTCGAAGATATAAAATTTCTTGAAAAAGAAATATTGATGTGGGTTTATGGAATTATAGGTAAAAATTGGAATAAACTTGTTAGGAAAATTTTGTTGGAGAATTTAAAATTTGAAGAAGTTGTGTATGATCAACTTTCTGGCATTGGAGTATCTATTGAAGGCATTGTTAAAGCCAAAAATATGGTAGGCTCAAGATTTGATAAGTGGGGAAAAGAAGAACTTTTAAAGTTTTTAAAATATTTGATAAACATTTGTAAACCAATGTTAATTGTTGCCAACAAGATAGATATCCCAACCGCAGAAAAAAACATAAAAAAAATTAAAAATAAATATTCAAGAGTAGTGCCTGCCTCAGCAGAAGCAGAATTAGCACTTAGAAAAGCAGCTAAAGCAGGACTTATAAAATATACACCGGGAAGTTCCAATTTTAAAATAATAAATAAAGATAAACTCAATAAAAAACAAATTTCAGCACTTAACTATATCAAAAAGAATATATTAGAAAAATATGGAAGTACAGGTGTACAAAAGGCTTTGAATAAAGCTGTATTTGAAATTCTTAAGATGATAGTTGTTTATCCTGTAGAAAATGAAAATAAAATGAGTGATTCACAAGGAAATGTATTACCAGATGCAATTTTGCTTCCAAAAGGATCTACACCAGTTGATTTGGCTTATAAAATACATGAAGAAATTGGAGAAAATTTTCGTTTTGCTATCGATGCTAGAAAGGGAATAAAAATTTCAAATGATTACAAATTAAAAAACGGCGATATAATAAAAATAGTACATACTGCCTAACACCAAAAATTGAAAAGAGGGTCAGTGCCCTGACCGGGATTTGAACCCGGGTAACGGGATCCGCAGTCCCGCGTGATATCCAGGCTACACTATCAGGGCACTATGAATTTTTTAATTTTTAGGTCATGAAAAGAAGATATTCACCAATTACCATTACATTTCTTATGTTCCAATGTAATATAAATTTTACTTCTTTTTTGGAGAATTAAACTTTTTGTACTTTTGCATTACATATCTCTTTTAAAATAGGTATACATGATACTCCTAAATATATTCCTGAGACGCTTGTATCATAGATGTAAAGTTCAATACCTTCTTTTTTAATGTTTTTTGCTAAGTTTACCATTTCTTTTTCAATGTCATCTGTCAGTGGAACATTTGCTCTACCATCTGTTATCATAAATGCTTTTACTTTTAATGATTCTTCTTTCATCTTTTCTCTTTTAGATAATGAAATAAGTTGTTGTAATGCGGAAGATAATGGTGTTCTACCACCAGTGGGGGCTCGTTCAATTTCATCTACAATTTGCCAATAATTTTTTGTAGGAGGTACTACTATTTCTGATTTAAAGCCTTTGGCGAGTATAAATGCCATTTTAGATCTTTTTGTGTATCCATCTTCAATGAGTTTTTCTGCAATACCTTTAGCAATTCTTATTCTTTTCTTTACAGCCATGCTTCCACTAGAATCCAATATAATTACCCAAAGGGTAGGGGCTTTCACACGTCTAACTCTTATTCTGATATCATCTTTTTCAAATTTAACTGGAAGTTTTCTTTCCCTAAGCATTGCATGTATTATGGAATTATATAAGTCAATGTCATTTGCAGATTCATCTTTATTTGAGGATAAGGGTATATGAGCTACTGGTATCCCTTTTGGCTGATTTATAGTTGTCATTGTAATGTCTCTTGAAGACCTATGCGCAGAACCACTGAATTTTATCTTTTTTTTAGAATCTATCTCTGGAACTTCTGTCTTTAGAGGTGGAAAAAAAGTGTCATCAAACCTCCTACTACCGAAATCTTCACGATCAGAACTTCTATTCAATTTCTGTTTTTTACTACTTCTTATCCTGCTTCGAAAAAATTTTGTCTTAGGTAAAGATTTCCCACCTTCTTTTCTTCTTTGGAAAGGCTTATCTTTTAGTCTGTGTTTTAATGTTAGTTCCATTGCTTTTTCAATGTCTTCCATAGAAACTTTTTTTCTGCCGTCAAGAGCAGAAATTGACTTAGCTGTCTTTATAGTTGCTATCTCAGCCCTATTTGTTTTTATTCCTAATTTAATTATTGTTTCTGCAAGTAATTCTAAAAGATCTTCATCAACTTTAACTTTTGGTAATAATTCTCTTGCTTTGACAATTTTTTTTGTTAGCTCTTCTTCCTCTTTTTTGTATTTTTCATAAAATTCTACAGGGTCTTTTTGGAATTCTTCAGTCCTTCTAACAATTTCAATTCTCTCCTCTGGATTCATAGGTGCAGATATTTCAACACACAGACCAAATCTATCTAATATTTGCGGTCTTAATTCTCCTTCCTCTGGGTTCATGCTTCCTACTAATATAAATCTTGCAGGATGTCTAAATGAAATTCCTTCCCTCTCTATTGTGTTCCATCCCATTGCAGCTGCATCTAAAAGAGAATCTGCAATATAATCATCAAGTAAATTGACTTCATCTATATATAGAACACCTCTATTTGCTTCCGCCATTAATCCAGGATTTAAAGCTTTCTTACCTTCCTTTAAAAACTTTGTAACGTCTATAGTACCTATCAGTCTATCTATAGTTATACTTAGTGGTAAGTTAACAAAGCTCATTTTTCTTTTTTCTACCGGTAATTTTTCATTGGATGAAAAGCGTTCGTAACAATCATCACACATTTCAAGCGGATTGTTTGGGTTGCATCTAAATTCACAATCTGCAACTACTTCAATCTCAGGTAGTATGTTTGTTAATGATCTAACTAGCGTAGATTTACCTGTTCCCTTATCACCTTTTAGTAAAACACCACCTATCAACGGATTTACAGCAACACATAAAAGAGCTGTCTTAGCTTCTTCTTGACCAACAACAGCGGAAAATGGGAAACTTAATTGCCTTTCACAATATTCCATACTTTTTCCACCTTTTTCATATTATTCTTCCAATTATCAACATCATTAATAGAATAAATATTAATTATTCCACCTTGTATTTCTCCTTTTCCAACTTCATCTTCTAATGTGCTTTCAATTTCCATATATAGATGTTTTAAACTTCTAATTGTTTTTTTATCGGCTTTCCACAACTTTCTTTCATAAGCCTCTAATAATCTCCTTGTAATCTCCTCTAATGCGTAAGGATTATGTTTTTTAAACCATTCTTTCATTTTGGAATATTTTTTAAATATGTTGTCAAATACCCAGTCATTAACTAATCCAGTTGTTGACTGCCAGCCATAAAGATGGAGAATCTTTTTTGAAAATTCATTTGCTCCTCTATACCCATGCTTTTTCATGTTTTTGATCCACTCATCATTCAATAATTTACTCCTCACTATTCTTTCTATTTCTTTTTTCACATTGATAACCTTTATGTTTGAAATATCGCGCGTATCAACTTGTAATGTTTCTGTTTTCTTTCCTCTCAATGTATCTACAGCTGCTTTAAATCCTCCCTGGAATGCGAAATATCCACAGCAATTTGTTAACTCATGTTCATCACTTACATGATTCCTTGTTATTACATCAACTTTTCTTAAATTAAGTGTCAATGATTCTGGAGCTTTAACACCAAATCTATCTTTTGAATAGGCATGATCACTCCATTTAATCCATATTTTTCCAAGTTCTTCCTTGTTTTTCCAGGCTGATGATTCAACAGCATAATTTACGCCAGCTCCATATGCTCCTGGCGGGGTTGAAAATATTCTATATTTTGCAAATTCTTTAGCTCTTTTTACACCCATTCTTGAAAGTTCCTTTAAATTTTCTATATAATGTTTTTTAACATAGTTTTTATGAAGAGGTTCTTTGGCTTTAATAACCTTTTTCACGGCTTCATCAATTATTTCTATGTAATTTGGCAGTGTATCACGTGTTATACCACTTATCCTCACTAAAACATCAATTCTTGGTCTCTTCAATTTATTTAGAGGTATTACCTCAACTCCAACAACTTTATCATTTTTCCATTTAGGTTTTACACCCAATAAATATAATATTTGAGATAGCTGTTCTCCATCGGCTTTATATCCATCTATACTCCATAGAACCTGACCAACAGTTTCAGGGAACTTTCCATATTTGTTTTTATAAAATTTCAATAATTTTTCAGCTGTTTTAACGCCAATTTTCCATGCAGCTTTTGTTGGAATTTCTGTAGGATCTACCGCATAGAAATTTCTGCCTGTAGGTATTATTTCATATTTACCGCGTGCCAAAGATCCTGAAGGTCCTGGTTCAACAAATTCAAAATTCAATGCTTTTATAAGTCCTTTAATTTCTTTTTTACATTTTTTGATTCTATTAGATAAGTCAGCAGCTTTATTCAATAAATTTCTAATTTTCTTTTCATTTTTAACTTGAAAACCTTCTTCTTTAAATTTTTTCACAATTTCAATTTTTTTGTTTGATATAATGTCTTTCAGTAATTTTTTACCTATATCACAAACTTTCTCTGAAATTTCTTTGTTCATAACACCATTTGTAAAATCTAATGGTTTATTAATGATGTTATTATAATCAAAACCTAAAGATTCTAATAATACTTTATTTATAGATGTGGTAAGAGAAGTATCATGTGACATAGCTGTAAAAACATATTCACTGAGAATTTTTGGATCTTCAGGAGGAGTCGCAAATATATGTAATCCAACATTAATTTCTGAGTTTCTAATAAATTCAAGATATTCATGTAATTCTTCAATAACTTTCTTTTCTTCTTTGCTTTTTATTTTGATATTTTCTTTCTTTGCTTTATCTAATATATTTTCATAAATAATCCTTTTTCTTTTCTTGTCACCTAAATTTCTAGCCTTAACATATTGTTTGATCAAAGAATCAAGTTCCTCTAAGTTTTCAGAATATTTCATAGGCGGGTGTAAATGATCTACTATAGTAGCATAACTTCTTCTTTTGGCTATTACTCCTTCCATAGGATTAGACACTATGTAAACATACACATGTGGAATTTCGCCAATACTTGCCTCAGGAACACAAGCAGGAGAAAGACCTACACCTTTACCTGGTCGAAATTCTAATGATCCATGAGTTCCAAAGTGAATTAAAATGTCATAATTCTTTGATATCCATTTGTAAAAAGCCCACCAATGATGTGGTGGAACAATATTGGGGTCATGTAAAATTTTGCATGTTTTTCCATCACATTTTGAGCCTTCACAACCAAATTTTGGCTGTGTAGTAAGCAACACATTGCCAAACTTTATACCTGGAATAACAAATTTATTGTTGTAGATCATTCCTCCTTTGTTATTTTTAAGTACTTCATCAGGACTTCCCCAATTTTTTATTATTTTCTTCCTTAGTTGCTTTGGAAGTTCTTTAAACCAATTAATGTATTCTTTACCGACAAAATCCACAGCTCCACCATTACTAACAATATCTTCAACACTTGTCCATCTGAATTCACTTATAGCCCGCTTATTTAAAACCATTTTAATTAATTCTTCTCCATTTTCAGGAATATTTTTGACTTTATATCCATTCTTTTTTAGATGTCTTAAAACTTTAACTACACTCTCAGGAACATCTAATCCCATTCCAACTCCAATATTTCCCTCTAAACCTTTGCATGGAGGACTTATTAATACTATGGCTATCTTTATATCTTTTCTTGGTTTTTTCCTCAACTTTATCCAATTTTTTACCTTCTTAACAAAATATTTAATATTGGGCTCATATCCTTGTCCTTTATTCTTTCTTCCACCAATAAAAATAGGTTCAATAGCTCCTTTTGTTTCTGGAAGGATAACACCATATACCTGTGTTAAATAATCTACACCATTTTCGTTTTTCCATTCTTCAATACTTTGATACCAAGACCTTAGTGGTGAAAATATTGGAACATTTAATTTCTTTACATCAAAATCTTTAATACCAAAAGAAATTAGTGATATTATTGCATCAACTATGGGTCTATTTTTCTCAAATAAAAATTTTTTAATAACTTCCATTTTTTCCATGCCAATGCCAGTTACAGGGTCCTTTGTATATGTAAAGATAGGTATTACTCCCAATCCTTCATTTTCCAAATATTTAATAAGCATGTTTATTTGCGTTAGATCATCATATAACCATTCATTTCTCCAAAAGATAATTCCAACAAGTGGTCTTTTACCATATTTTTCCACGTATTTTTCTAAATATTTCTTTTTAGATGTCGTAACTCCTAACTCTGGATGATAGATTCCAGAGATTAATGTTTTCTTTGGCTCATCATATTTTATTTCTTTACCACTTAAATTTATGAGAAATTTAACAAGGTTTCTCAAATTTTCTTTGCCACCATAAATATAGTATTTTCTGGCCTTGATTAACACTTCTTTATCCACGTTGTTTAATTCTTCTAATGGATAAGAAATAATTTTTGCATCTATATTTTTTAAAACATTTATACATTCATCCGGCAAACTAGAAGTAAAAACAAAAATTACTTCAGATTTTTTTATTGTGTTAATTTTGTCAACGCATTCTCTGTCTGTTAATACTAACCCATCTATCTTTTCTTCTTTGAAAATTTCTTTAAGTACTTGTATAGGCCTTGCATCATAACATATAAATGATATCATAGTTACACACAAATTTTGTCCTATGTTTAAAATTTTTTGTTTATTTTATATTTAAAAATCTTGGGTGGATATAAATGAAAGGAAAATTTATAGGAGTAGGTGTGGGACCAGGAGATCCAGAACTCATGACAGTTAAAGCAGTTAAAATAATTAAGTCTGTTCCAGTAATATGTGCTCCAAGATCTTCACCTCATAGGCCAAGTATTGCATTAAAAATAATTAAAAATATATTAAAAAAACGTAATGACAAATATGAAGTCATAGAACCTGTATTTCCTATGATTGAAAATAAAGAAAATCTAAAAAAATATTGGGATCATGCAGCGGAAATTATTTCTGAACATCTTTCTGAAGGTAAAGATGTTGCATTTGTAACTATTGGTGATCCATCTCTTTATAGTACTTTCACTTACATATGTAGGAGAATTAAGAAAAAATTTCAAGTGGAAATGATACCAGGTATATGTTCATTTACAAGTTGTGCTGCTAGTGCATGCCTTCCATTAGCTGAAAAAGATGAAACTTTGCTTATATTACCAAATGTAAATAAAAAAATAAAAAAAATTATAGGTTATGTTGATACTGTTGTAGTGATGAAAACATCCCGGCACGGTAATTTATTGAAAAAAATTGTTGAAGAAGATCCTAGAAAGAAAAAGATAATATCTGTCGTGAATTGTAGCATGAAAAATGAAAAAATTGTTGAAGGTTTTGTAGAGGATGGTGGATATTTATGTACAACACTTATTAAGTTTTTAAGTGAATAATTGTTTAACTACCCATTCTGGTTTAAATTCGATTAAATCATCATAATTTTGACCTATACCTAAGAATAGTATTGGTTTGCCTATAACATAACTTATAGATATTGCAGCACCGCCTCTGGTGTCTGCATCAGCTTTTGTAAGAATTACACCATCAATGCCTATCTTTTCATCAAACATTTTTGCTTGTTCTACGGCATCATTGCCTGTAAGTGCATCTCCAACAAAAATTATAAAATCAGGATTTACAACCCTTTTTATTTTTGCCATTTCTTCCATTAGATTCATGTTTGTCTGCATTCTTCCAGCAGTGTCAATAAGCACAACATCTTTATTTTTAGATTTTGCATGATTTACAGCGTCATATGCCACTGCTGCAGGGTCTGACCCTTTTTTGTGTTTTATAACTTTTACTCCAAGTTTTTCTCCATGTTTGGTTATTTGTTCAATTGCACCAGCTCTAAATGTATCTGCGGCTGCTATAACAGGTACCAATCCTTTTTCCATGAAATATTTAGCTAGTTTAGCAATAGTAGTTGTTTTACCTGTTCCATTCACACCAACAAACAATATGACAAATGGTTTTTTCTTTATTTTTAATAAATCCTCAACGTTGCTATCTGTTTTTAAGATCTCAAGTATTGCATTTTTTAAAGCATTTCTTGTGTATTTATCAATATCAGTGCTTCTTTTAACTTTTTTACCAACTAATTCTTTTTTAACAGACTCTGTTATTTTTTCAGCTACTTCTAATGCTACATCTCCCTCTAATAATTCTAGTTGCAACTCCCACAAAACGTCTTCTATATCATCTTCAGAAATTGTCTTCTCCTTTATAAAAGAAAAAATACCTGATTTATTTTCCTCTACTTTACCCTTTTCAATTTCCTTTTTTGATACAGATTTAGTTATTTTTTTTACAGCCTTATTTAATTTATTTTTTAAGGATTCAAACAATTATTCACTTCCTCTTACCTTTTTTAATAACTCTTGTGCTTGTGGAGACAATTTTGATATTTCTTCATTGATTTTTTGTAAATCTTTTGATAATCTTTCAACACTTTTTTCTAGTTCTTTTCTTCGTTTTTTTAACGTAGATTTAGCATCTTTAATACTTTTTTTTATTGCTATTCCAGCACCAACACTCATTATTACATTTTTTGTATCTTTTAACTCTGCTAATGCAAATGATCCAGCACCTATTGGTACAAATATTTCTGCGCCTTCTTTCCCATCTATAGCATCTAATGTTTCATCTAACATGTCTAACTCAGCTATAGTACTACGGATAGTATCTATTTGTTGCTTTATAATTTCAGATTGTTCTTGATATACTTTAAGTTCTGCCAATATTTCCTCTAATTTTTCTTTATCTTTCAATCAGATCACCCTCTCAACTAATTGTCTGATCACTGGATCTTCTATGTCATCAGGATCCTTTATCTTCTCTATTTTTTCTATAATTATTTCACGCCGTGATACTCCATGTCTTCCACCAAATTCAGAATAAATTTTTTCATAGACTTCTTTTTTACTGAGAGCTCTTACTTCTTTTGTAAATGGCTGCATTTCTTCACCCATTTTAAATTTCCCACGAACTTTATAAGTTTTTGTATCCATAATCATCCCTCAATAAGTCCTAATGCTTCCTCTATTCTTGCAAGTTCAGGTCCAGTCGTTTCCTTACTAACAAGTACTCCTTTAGAGTTGGCAATCATGCATGACCCTATAAAAATCATGCCATGATTGACGGTTCCAAGATCAGCTGGAACTTTTAAAACTTTTTCAACTGTCTCCAATTCTTTTTCTTTAACATCAGGATGTAATAATGCACCTTTATTAGTAGCAATTCCTACTGAACCTACAATAGTATAAGTTCCTAACAACAGATCTTTGACATTGACGTCTAATGTGTCTTTGATCGTGTTCACAGCTTCTGGAGAAAATAAAGGACTTATAATTGCACCATAATCATTAGATAATATAAGATTTCCAAGAGCGGTGTGTTTGTCTTCAACTATACCTACATTAACACCTATATCCTCTAAAATTTTCATTTCTTGATCCATTATATTGTTTGGGACTAATATGCCATTAGAATTACCTACTGATAATACTCCAACCAATTCACTACCAGCAATAGTAATTTCAAATACTTCTACATCCAAAACTTCTTTTATGTCTCTTTTCACAGATTTTGGTAAGTGTGTAGATACTAAGGCTATGTCTTCAGTCACTGAAACGTATGCGCCTATAAAGCTTCCTTCAGATATTTCAATTCTTTTTATCATGTTTTAATCCGCCAAAGAAACTTTAACAACGCCGTCTTCATCTTTAACGGCTTTAACTTTTATTTTGGGAGGTATTTTCTGAATTCCTCTTTCCCAGACTTTTTCATTTACGGAACGATCTATTTTAACTTCTTCTGCTTTCATATGTCTCTTCATAAATTCTCTTATAAATCTAATTGCTCTTGGTGCCCTGATGGTCCGTGGTACATTCTTTACCTTTCTTAAAGGTATTGTATAAACTCTCTCCATAATCCTCACCTATACTTTAAGTTTATTTCTTCTCCAATGTCTTTCTTTTGGATTTCTAATGTTCCTTCTGCCTGTTTTTAACATTACCCACGCAGGTACACGTCTATTCTGTCTCATGGCTTTAGATAACCTTATTTTTTTTGCTAAATGTTTGTTTCTACTCATGCTATCACTTCCAGCCTATAACTTGTGTTTGATAATGAGATGGTGGAAAATATGATTCAGGTTTTTCTCCTATTTTTTTTATTAGATATCTTATCTCCACTTCATAATCTGAAGTTTTCATAAGTTTACTATCTATTTTCCTTAATTTAAACAACCGGGCAGATAACCTATTTATGGTTTTATGCCCCATACCTCTTAAAGTTATATATTCTATATCATTTTTATCTTCAAGACTTCTTATTTCATCGATATTTAATTTGGGGACCCTATCATCCCTTCTTGTACCATCTGCAACAACAGGGTACTTTTTAGCAACTTTTTCAACAACTTTTTTATGTAAATAATTTATGCCATTATTTGGAAATCCATCCTCAAGTATTTTTTCTACAGCTTTAATAATGATTTTTTTATTTAATTTTAATACTTTATGTTCAAAGTCTAAAGCCTTTGCAGATTCAGCAGCAGCTTTCCATGAATCATAAATTCCAAAATTAACTGTTACAAGTTCAACATCCATACCTAATCTATCGAGAATCGTAGCCATTAATGAACTATCTTTTCCACCACTGAATAAAACACATGCTTTCATCACTACATCCTTTTAATTCTTATTCTTCTTCTCTTACTGCTAATCTTCCTTAACAATTCTTTTAATTGTTTATCAGTTATTCTTGAACGAAGCTGACCTGCACTAGCTAGCTGAATTAGCTGAAGTTCTAACTGTTCTACAAGTTCAGGCCTTGCTAATCTTAAGTTTGCTAATCTGCTTCTAGCTTGTGGTGTTAATATTCTCCTCAATATATGTCTCTTCTGAATCTCAAATTGTCTTCGAATTTGTTCCTTTTGAGCCTCTGATACTTGTTCCCTTTCTTCAGCCATTGCTTTACGTTGTAATTCTAACAATTTTCTACGTCTTATTTCTTCAATATCTGTCAATATATCATCTCCTTTTATAAATTTAATATTTACTAAGCTCAGGAATCTTTTTCTTGATTTTATGTGATAATTTATCTAGGAAAGATCTACCTTCAGGTGTGATAATCCTTCCTTCATCGGTTTTTTCTACAAATCCAAGTTTTTCTAATTGTTGTAGTCCTTTTCTTACAATTGCTCCGCTGCCTCTCCTAAATCTCTCAGGCCTGGCACCTCTATCCTTTCTTCCACCATACCAAGTTCTTAAACGATTAACACCTACAGGTCCATCCAAATATATGCGTCTAAGTAAAGATGCCAATCTTATGTACCACCAATCAGGATTATCAGGACGACGCTCTTTGTGTACACCTGTTTTTACAAACTTAGCCCATTCAGGTGGTTTTATTTCGGATTTTTTCTTTAATTCTTTTGCAACTTCCTCTATAAGTAAATCTGCAGGCACATCATAAACTGTTGTCATTTGCAACCTCCTAGTTTTTGTTTTTAAATAATACTGCCGTATTACCTCTCAAGTCTACTAATGAAGCACCAGTTTTTCTGATTATCTCTTCTAAATATTCATTTTTTCTTGTAGATATAGTTTTAGCAAATCTTATTTTAATCACCTTTTTTGCCTTTAATTGCCTTTTAATTTCATTTATTAGATTATTTGTAATTCCGCGTTTCCCTATATTTACAGTCACTGCTGTAAGTGATTTACGCATTAACTCTTTTTTTCTTTTTATAACTTTCAAGTTTCATTCTCCTTTTTTCTTTTTTTTCTTTAATATATGGATACCTCATTATATGCCCACATTCAAGACATTTAATTTTCACTTTTCCTCCTGAAACTCTTATCCTACTATTATAACCTGGTTTTAAAAATTTATAGCATTTTTTGCAAAATCTTCTTTTCCAAATTCTAGGTATTCTAATATTGTATTTCATTGCTATATTTCTTGCTATTTCTACATATCTATGAGATCTCTCTGGGTGCTTATGAAATTCTCTTTCAGCGAGATTAAATAAAATATTGATTCTTTCTAATGCTATTCTGATCATCCATCTAGGTCTTCTCAAACTAGAACCTCTTAGTACTCATTTGAATTCTTGAATTTTTCTCTAACAAAATCCTCTAAAAAATCTATTTTACCTGGTTTAAAAATTTTCTTTCCATTAATTATCTCAACTATTAAATTACAAACATCATTGGGTAATAAATTAGTTGTATCAATTTCATGAACTTTATATCCATGAATTGATAATGCCTCATGAGTACAAACTCCAAGGGCTTCAGCTTCAACATTTTCCATTATTTTGGATTTATTGTATCCTCTTTTTTCCAATCTTTTTTTTAGATGTGATGGATGTAATCTTAACACAATTACAAAGTCAGCTGAATGACAAAGATGAGAAAGATGGCCTTCGACAATCCATATATTTTTATCTGAAGCTATTTTATTTATTTCTTTACATAATTTTTTTAAGTCCACAATTACGCTGTTCCTTTTTTCATCTAAACCTATATACAAACTTTTTTCTTTCACTAATTCATTTATATTTATAACTTTAGCAGATAATTTCTTTGCTAAGAGTTTTGATACAGTTGTCTTTCCAACTCCTGGAGTACCTGTCAAAAATATTTTCATAATAATCTTTCTCTAATTAATTCTGCAACTTTTTTTCCTGATAGTAACATTCCACCAAAAATCGGTCCCATTCTATAAGATCCATAGACAGAATTAGCAGCCATCCCGGCAACATATAGGTTAGGATATACTTCACCCGTATTTTTTATGACTGCTTTTTCACCTTTTTCTGCCCACATTGGTTTTTCTCCAACTATCCTACCAGTTTCTGTATTTAATACAGGACCTAATTTTTTTTCTACAGCCTTTACAACTTCACAATCATGTCCTGTAGCATCTATTACAAATTTAGATTTTATAACAAGTGGGTCAACATGAATTTTAGCCATTTCTGCTGCAGTCCAATTAACAACTATTCCAGAAATTTTTTTATTTTTTATAACAATGTCCTCTATGTTTATTAAATTAAAAATTTTGAGCCCTGATTTGCATGCCTTTGAAGCTAGCGTTGTTATCATCTCTATAGCATCTGCAACATAATAATTATTTTCATATCTTTCAGTGTTTACATCAAATTCATCTAATATTTTCTTACCTTCTTCTTGTACTACTATTTTATTAAACATCATTCCGCCGCCCCATGCACCGCCACCTATGGAAACTCTTTTTTCAAATAATGCTACTTTGAAACCTTCTTTAGCAAGATAATAACCTGCTGTTATCCCTGAAGGTCCTCCACCAGCAATTGCAACATCTAGATTAGTGTTATCAATTAATTCTTCCATATATTTACTTATAATAGCCTTAGAAATTGTAACTTCGTTTAACACCATAAATTACACCTTTTTTATTATCTGAACAATATCTCCATCCTCAAGAACATGTTCTAATCCTACTTTCTGACCATTGAATTTTGCAGATTTTCCCCATACCCTTGCATATCTGAAATCCTCTAAAAAGCTTTTATGTAATTTTTTACAAACATCTTCGATAGTACATCCCTTTCTCATAATTAAAGGTTCTTTATAATTTGGGTCCTTACCAGGTTTTTTTGTGTAGATACGTATAAGATTTAAATTTTTAAATATTTCTTCTTTGAGTTTATCAATATTTAAATTATTTTTTGCTGAAACTAGGATAGCATCTGGAAATTTAGATTTAACATGTTTAAGATATTCTTTATTCACCAAATCTATTTTGTTCACAACTTTTAAAACAGGTATATATGTTCTATTTCCGGCTATTGCATCTATGAATCTATCTACATCAAACTTCTCTCTTATAATTACATCAGCACTGTAGATATTATATTCACGTAAAATAGATCTGACAACTTCTTCATCAACTTTATTTGTTGAATAAATATTGATTCCGCCTCTTTCTTTCTTTTTGATGCGTATATCAGGAGGTTTTTCTCCAGGTCTAATATCTACATTCCTTAGTTCATTTATAATAGTGTCGTAATCTAAATTAAACACATCCATTACTACAACAATTAAATCTGCGGCTCTAACTGATGAAAGTACTTCTCTACCTCTTCCTTTACCTTCTGAAGCACCTTTGATTATACCTGGAATATCAAATATCTGTATTTTTGCACCTTTGTATTCAAGCATTCCTGGAACTATGTTGAGTGTTGTAAATTGATAATTCCCAACTTTTGATTCGGCATTAGTAAGTTTATTCAATAATGTAGATTTTCCAACTGATGGAAATCCTACTAAAACAACTGTTGCATCACCAGTTTTTTTAATTAAAAAACCTTTACCTTTAGATTTCCCAGATTTTTTTGAGGCTTCTTCTCTTAATTTTGCAATTCTTGCCTTTAATCTTCCAATGTGTCGAGCAGTCGCCTTATTATAGGGCGTTCTTCTTATTTCTTCTTCTAGTTCTTTTATCATTTTTTCTATATCCATTCTATCACTGAGCAGTCCATATTGAAACTCCTGGTTCTGAATGTAGATACTTAAATGTTGTCTGGTTAAAACCTCCAAGTATGAATAATTTTGTAAAGACTGAATCTTCAAGTTGTTTATCCATAACTATTGTTACATATGATCCTCCTTGGCCAATTACGACTAATCCGTAATTACTATCTTTATCAACTATTTCATTCTTTACAACACGATTTCCTTCAATTATTACTAACTTATGTGGTTTAACTTCATTTAAATTACCTTTTGTACCCATGAGAATTGTTGCATTTATTTCATTAGCTTTTTTCTCAATTTTTGTACATATCATCTGATTTTGCATTACTTCGTTTATTGTGTATATCACGGTTTTATCCTTTTCTTTCTGTGGTGGAGACACTTGTTGTGAGATGTGGTAGAAGTAATGAGTACCATTTTTTGTTTCAAAGTTCCAGCTTCCGAAATATGACCACCATGCTGCTTTGGGTATCATATCTGAACTACATACAAGTACAAATGGTCTTTTCTTGTCTGGATGTGTATATTGTAAAATAGTATCTGCTTGTTGAGGTGTAAGCTTATATTCATTTATCATTATGTTTCTAGCTTCTGATTTTGGAACACCCAATGTTTTATCTAATATTTCAACAGTTTTTGCGGTGTCGTGTGTGTAATTATCCAATGTTAAATATGCTTTATCACCACTACTTGCCAACATTCTTAAAATTCCGGCTGATAATGTTTCATTGTTAGTTAGCAACGCTTTACCTATCCAATATGCTCTAGGCGTGTTCTGAGAACCACCATCAAATGTTACAGGTCTATCTGCTTCATAAGTGAAAAAGTGCCCAAAGTCCCACCAGGACATAATTACGGTTCCCGGTGTCGTATGATCTTTAATCCATTTTGTTGCATTGTACATTCCTGTATTTGATGATGGGACGATCTGAGATGCAAATTGTTGTGCTCCATATATTGAAGGAGTTGCAGCGACTCCTACAATCAATAGTGCAATTATAACCGATCTTAACGAATGTTTCCTTACAATATAAACTAAAATAGCTGAAATAATTCCAGCTAAAAATTTCATTTGGACTGTTGGTGCAAATGGCGACGCGGCTAATATACCACAGATAAATGCAAGTGTTAAGGCTGTAAGTTCTGCACGAACATGTTTTTTCACGAAATCTGCAGCAAAACCAACAAAAATTCCTGCAGAAAGTGACATTGGTATTGAAAATGGTTCAGCAAATCTTATACCCTTCGTTACTGCATAACCTGCCATAATACTCCAAATTGTAAATAACACAGCATAAAATAAATGTTCTATTTGAATATCTCTTGATACTTCTTCACTTATTCTTCTTTTTCTTTTCTTAAATTTACTTGTTTTACCTGCTCTAATTTTTGGAGTAGTTTTAAGGAAATCTTTTGTCAATGAAAATTCACTCCTATATATAGAACCAGCTTTCCATAAGAGAGCAATTATCCCTGCAACACCTAATAGAAATACCCCAAGTCCTCCTATTTGACCAACAGCTGACATTTGATTAGGTAAAAATACAGACCCTGGTTTTCCAGGTATGGGCATTACAAAGGGAGGAACTTGCAACTCAGCAACTGAAATATATACGTTAGGATATGAAGATGTTTGAGTCAATGCTTGCATTTGTACTGCACCTACTAACTGAGACAATGCATTAGGTATCGCTGATGGACCACCACCTATCGTTAATATGCCACCACAAATGATAGCTACAATCAACAATGCTAATAACTCTCTTTGTCCTTTTATCCAATCTAGCTTGCTTACATATTCTACCTTTCCTCTCTCTATGAAGTATCTCAGTCCGAAGTATACAAGTGCAACCACAAAAATAACTGCTAGGTAGAATACATATCCAACCCATGAAAGTGAGAATAATATTATTGATATGGCCGTGGCTACAGCAAATATAACCCTACGTTTAAACGTTTTTGCAACTATACTTTCAGCAAAAAACCACATAATTAATATTGGGAACAAAACGTTAAACATAGCCGTACGGAACAGTCCAGCGAAGGTGTGTGCAAAATACACAGGTGCAAATGCTACTAAGAGTGCTGCTGTAATACCACCATAATCATTAGTTATTTTTCTTACAAATAGATATGCAGGAATTACAACGAGAGATCCTATAAATGCACCTGTCCAAAATGCTACCACAGGCAATGAAACTTTTTTAAAGATATTAACAAACTTATAAAGGAAAGAGGTAACATAGACAATCATTGGTGGATAATCAACTGGTCTACCTGGTGGATAGTAGGAGTGTAGGTCCCAATCTTTACCATTTACTTTAGTATCTCCCAACATTCCTTTTGTTAAAAAATTAGTTGTTAAACGTAAGTTGTAGTATGAATCTATTTCACTAAAGTAAGGTAATCCTGTAGATGGATCTTTGTAGAAGTTTTTTTGGTCTGGAGGAACGCCTCCAATGTTTACGGCCTCTGATCTTATATAAAATGCTAATGAAAAAAGGATAGCAATGATGGCTATTTGTTTAATAGTGTTTAGCATTTTTTTCTTCACTATGACCACCTCAAATAGATCTTACATATTTACATTTTGGGAATCCTTTACAACCTACAAACTTACCATATCTCCCTGATTTTATTATTAAATCATTTCCACATTTAGGGCATTTCCCAACTATTTTTTCTTCATCTATTTTTTTACCACATTTAGGATTTAAGCATGCTACACGTCTGGGGTTGCCATATGATATTAAGGGTAAACCACATCTCTTACATTTACTTTCCAAAATTATTGCATTTTTTGGAAGTGAATAAGTAACTTTACATGCGGGGTAATTTGAACATCCTACAAATCTTTTTTTGTATTTTTGGGAATACCTGATTATTAAATTTCCACCACATTTGCATTTACCTATAATTTTTGATTTTTTATATGCATTATATAATTCTTCCCCTATTTCTTTTTGCTTATCTTCAATACTATTTAATATATCTTTAACTTCATTTTTAGCTTCAGTAATCACGTTTTCTTTATTAATTTCTCCTTTTATTATTCTTTTTATCTTTTTTTCAAATTCTCTTGTGAGTTTTTCACTAGTAATTTTCTTACAATATTTTTTTAAGATATTAATTATTTTTATTCCAAGTGGTTTAACTTTAATCTTCCTACCTTCTATATATTTCCTGTCATACAATGCAGATATTATTTCTGCCCTAGTTGATTTCGTACCTAAACCTCTAACTTCCATTTCTTTAATTAAAGATGCTGCAGTATACCTAGCAGGTGGTTTGGTTTTTTTCTCCTCTTTAATGATTTTTTCAATTTTTAATTTATCCCCTTCCTTAATTTCTGGAAATTCTTCATTTTTGACACTTGTATAAGGATAAAAACTCATCCAACCTTCTTTAATTATTTTTTGTTTATTAAAAATAAATTCATAATCATTTATGGATAATACTCCTCTTAAATTTGCAATTTTGGCTTTATCAGCAAAAACTGCAATAAATCTATGAACTATCAACTCATATAATTTTGATTCATCTTCATTCAAATTTTTTGGCATTACACCTGTCGGATGGATTGCCGGATGAGCTTCATCAGTTTTTTTACCTTCATACGGTTTAAATGGCTTTGATAATTTACTTATATATCTTTCGAACTTGGGATTTTTAGATAATCCCTCAAATATTTTCTCATAATCAATACTTGGTGGTAATTTCTGAGAAGAAGTTCTAGGATATGAAATGTAACCACCAAGATATAAATTTTGAGCCAGAGATTGTGTTTTTCTAGGGCTAAATCCAAACAATCTATATGCTTCTGATTGCAAGGTTGTTAAGTCAAAAGGAACTGGGGGATTTCTGTATCTTTTAGTAATTTTCACAGATTTTACTATAGCATTTTTATTTTTACATTCTTTAACAATTTTTAATGCTTTATTTTTATCAAATATTTTTTGTTCTTTAAATTTTGCCGTAAAGAATTTAGTTTTAGCTTCGATGACCCAATATGTTTTTGGTTTAAATTTTTTGATTTCTCTTTCTCTATCCACCAATATAGAGAGAGTAGGGGTTTGAACCCTGCCAGCTGATAGTTTGACGAATTTTTTTGTGGAATTCTGAATAGAGTTCATCAATGCCCTAGAGATGTTAACACCAAATAAAAAATCAAGAAAATGTCTTGTGATTCCTCCATTAACCTGGCCATAATCTATAGATGTGAGATTTTCATATGCTTTTCTTATATCTCTCTTTGTTAAGGTTGAAAATTTCATTCGTAGTGATTTTTTTAAAGATTTTTTGCCTATACAATACCTTAATACATTGTAACCTATTAAAGTTCCTTCTATATCATAATCACAGGCATGTATATATCTATCTGCTTTTTTACCCAATTTTTTTATTGCATCAATATAATTTTTAATGTATTTTCGTTTTTTATCAACTAAATAAACAGGTGTCCACTCTAAATCAAAAAAATAATCTTTCTTTTTATTTGAAGGTGCTAAAGTATATAAGTGTCCTACAGCAGGTACTACCAATATTTTTTTGTCAGTTTTTTTAATTTCCCAATATGGTACATTTTTGTATTTTTTCTTTTTTGTTGATGAAGATAAGGAATTAGCAATCTTCTCTGCTGCTTGTGGTTTTTCACAAATTATAACTTCATTTACGAGAGTCATAAACAGTCACTTCACCACACTAGTAACTATATAATATCATGCTTTTGTATCAATAGCAACTCATCAGTAGTAAGTTTTTTCCCTCTTTTGAATTTTTGATAGATTTTTTTGGCTCTTCTTTTCTCTATAAATTCTTTCTTGTTCTGGAAACTTTTGATAATTCTTTCTCTCTCATCCTTAAGTTTCCTAATTTTTTTATTTATTTTATTTATTTTAGACATTATTTTCTCAATTTCTTCATGTTTTTTATCTGCTTCTTTTTTGTATTTTACAAATCGTTTATGAGCATCATCAGCCTTTTCTCTCAATTTATCAACTTTTTTAAAATGTTTTAACATCTTTTCATGATATTCCTGTGATTTTTTTGCTAGAGTTAATACCTTTTCGTGACATTCTTTAGCCTTGTTTTTGAGCTTATGTGCCTCTTCTTTAATTTTTTCATTTTTTCTAATTTTTTTTAATTTTTTTCCCAATTCACCAACCTTTTCAATTAGCTCGTTTTCCTTTTGAATACTTAGAACTCCAGTCTCTATTTTATTTTCAATTCGTTTTATTTCTGCCATAATTTTCCTTTTTTCTCTGTTAATTGGATCCCATTTTAATTTCTTAGATTTTTCTATGAACTCTGACCTTAAATTTTTATATTTTTTTACTTTTTCGTTGATTTTATCTCTTTTTTCTCTATAATCCAATGCCAATTTTAAATTTTCCTGAACTTTTCTATTTAATTCATTTCTAATTTTCCTATATTTTCTAGCTTTTGAATTAAATTTATTCCTCTCTTTAATTAATATAGCTTTCTTTTTTTCGTATTTTGTCTTTTTATCGATTACTTTATCTAATTCTTTCTCCAAAATTTCTAAGTCTTTATTATTTACATTATCTACAATCGGAATTATTTTACGAAGATCTTTCTCATTAATAACGACGTCTGCAATTTTTTTAACTATTGGTTTTGCGTTAAAAGCTATTCCTACCTTAACAGCCTCTAAAATAGGCATGTCGTTGGCACCATCTCCAACAGCGATACATTCATCAAAACTAATGTTTTCTTTTTTTAATAGTTTACATAAAACATCATATTTTGATCCTTTTACTAGAGGACCACTTACTTCCCCTGTTAAAACACCATTTTTCACATGTAATTTATTAGACACTACATAGTCAATTCCCAATTTTTTCTTTATTTCTTCTGCTACAATATCAAAGCCACCAGTTATTGTAACTACTTTACAACCTCTAGCTTTTAACTCTTCAATTGTTTCCTTTGCCCCGTTCATTAATGGAAGTTTTTTTGCAAGAGATTTGATATCTTTAATTGGAATACCTTTAAGAAGTTTAACTCTTTTCTTTATAGAACTTTCAAAATCTAATTCTCCTTCCATCGCTTTTTTCGTGATTTCACTTATTTCTTCCTTTAAATTTTTTAGTTTGGCAATTTCATCTATACTCTCACAATCTAAAAGAACATTATCAAGATCAAAAATTACCATCTTTATCAAACTATCACCAGTTAAATCAAGTTTAACTCTTTTAAACGTTCTTTAGTTTTTTTAACACCTAATTTTGCATCTTTCGGGTCTCTTGCCCCAGTACAAACAACTTTTCCAGATCCAAATAAAAGCAATACAACCTTTGGCTTATCAAGTCGATACACTAACCCTGGAAATTGTTCAGGTTCGTATTCTGTATTTTCCAATGTCATCGCAATCTCATCTAAATTTAATGGTTTAGAAAGATTAGCAGAGGCAACTATGTTTTGTATTTTTATTTCATAATCTTCAGGGATGTCAGGGTCAACTTCTCTTATTTTATTAACAGTTGTTTTAATAGCCTTTATTGAATCTTCAACTGATTTTGCACCAGTGCATACAAGTTTTCCAGATCCAAATATCAATGCTGCAGTTTTTGGCTTATCAAGCTTATATACTAGTCCTGGAAATTGTTTTCTATTGAAATTGACACTTTTAAGAGCTTTAGAAATTTTTGATAAATCTATAGGTCTTCCTAATGTTGCGGATGCTACTATGTTTTCTATTTCAATCTCTAAATCGTTTTCACCCACTTAATCTACCCCCTTAGCAATGTTAACAGATAAAAGATATATTTATAACTTTGACTACTTAAAAAATATAATTGACTGACATGATGGAAACAAATTTAAGAGTTTTTAAATCCCATTGACAGTCCATTACACAGTAATTTACACAATAGATTTTTGTTATTTATGTCCCAGTGTTATGTGCAGGAGGCCAAACTTTGAATAAAAAATTAAGAGAAAAATACGAAAAAATTAAAGACAAAATATCAGAAGAAGAATTTTTAGAACTGATAGAAAAAAAGAAAAAAGAATTTGAAGATATTAGATTTATGAAAGATAGTAACGACGAAGAAATAGCTGAATTGGTAGTAAGTGAATTTTTAGAGGGAAAAAACGAATATTTATCTGATAAAGAAGAATTTGCGATGGATAAAATATCTAAAATTGAAGAAGGTGCTGAAAATTTGACAGTTAAAGGTAGAGTAATGAGAATATCAAATCCTAGGAAGTTTGTAGATCAAAGAGGTAAAGAAGGTAAGGTAGCAAACGTATTATTAGCAGATGATACAGGAGAAATTAGAGCTGTATTTTGGACAGAAAATATTCCTTTACTTGAGAAAATAAATGAAGGAGACATAATTGAAATAAAAGGTGTTGAAGCTAAAAGAGGGTTTGGTGGTAGAAAAGAAGTACATTTACAGCCAAGATCAGAAATAAAAAAATTAAAAGCAGAAGAATATCCAGAATTTCCTGAATATGAGGAAAAATTCATAAAAATCGGTGAAATTACTGGAGATCAATCAGAAGTCAATGTTATGGGACGTATAGTACATATATCTCCTATAAGGACATATAAACGGGATGGTAAAGAAGGAAAAATGGCAGCAATAAAATTAAAAGATGATAGTGGTGAGATAAGATATTTACTTTGGAATAGGGACGTAGATATAATCAATGATTTAAAACTTAAAGAAGGAGACGCTGTGAAAATACTTGGAGCTCAAGTTAGAGAACGAGATGATGAAATTTATTTAAGTCATGGTGGTTTGAGTAGAATAGAAAAAGGTGATTATGACGTACCCAAATTTAAACCTAAAGTACATAAAATTGGAGAGCTCCATGGTGAAGAACGTGATGTAACTGTAATTGGATTGGTTACAAAAGTCCAAGATATTGTTAAATTTGAAAGACCCGATGGAACAAAAGGAGCTGTAAAATCAATTAAAATAAAGGATGATACTGGATCTACATATGTAAAACTTTGGGGAGAAGATGCAAAATTAAAAATTAATAAAGGAGATGTAATTAAAGTAGTTGGAGGAAATGTTGTATTTGATGACTTTACATCTTCCTATTGTATAAATACAAATTGGAACACTAGGATAGAAATTAACCCTGAAAATATAAGTAATGAATTATCAAATCTTTTAAAAGAATATAAAAATGAATTAAAACCAAAGAAAATAGGTACAATATTAGAAATGGATAGTGAAGAAGGTGAAGAAGTAGATGTACTAGGTAGGGTTATAAGTGTAAGTGAACCTCGTGAATTTCAAAGAGATGACGGTATTGGTATAGTGAGATCTGTGGAAATAGCTGATGAAACTGGAATTATAAGAGCTTCATTTTGGGATGATAAAGCCTCTGAAAAGATAGATATAGGTGATGTACTACAAATAGAAAATGCGCGTATTAGAATAGGAAGTTATGGTGTTGAATTAAGTGTTGGAAAAACATCTCGAGTCATTCGAAAAGAAAATACGGCAGTTCCATCTCTTGAGGAACTTGAGAAAAAGATTTTTGTAACAAAAAATATAAAAGATCTTGAAAGAGATGATAGGCACATAAAAATTATTGGACGTATTATTGATATTGGCGAAATTGCTGAAAATCAAAGAGAAGATGGTTCAATTATCAAGTTTAGAAGAATGGAAGTTGCAGATAAAACAGGTACAATCGAAGTTTCACTTTGGGATGATAAATATAATCTACCACTCGACATTGGAAATGTAGTTGAAATTTATAATCCAAGAGTTGTTTTAAGAAATGAAAGGTTGGAATTAAGAGTAGGTAGGTCATCAGAAATAAAAGTATTGAAAAATGCAAAGGATATTCCAAAACTTGAAGAACTGGTGGATTTACATTGGCCAAAAAAAGATATTAAGGATTTAGAACCTGGAGATAGGAACGTAAGAATAACTGGGAAAATTGTAGAAATTTCAGGTAGTAGACCAATATCCTACCGTTGTCCAAATTGTCATGAACGTATAGATATAACTGAAGAATCTGTATGTAATTTCTGTGGTGAACCAATCGATGAACCAGAACATTTACTAGTGATACCTGCTAAGCTTGTCAATGACACTGGAGAAATACGTGTGGTATTTTTCAGGAGAGAGGCTGAAGAATTGATTGAGATGAAAACTGAAGAAATTGTCGAAATAATCAACGAAGTTGGAGAAGAAAATGCATTAGAAGATAGAATTAAAAGTTTTGAAGGAATAGACGTAACTCTTTTGGGATATGTGAGTGCAGATGAATATACTGGAGAACTCACGTTCATTCCCCGAAAAATAATTAAAAAGGAACTATAATATAAGGAGATAAAAATGACAGAGTTAGAAAATTTACCTAACGTGGGTCAAAAAACTGCCAAAAAATTACGCGATGCTGGATTTGGAGACATAATGAGAATAGCTACTGCAACTCCAAAAGAATTGGCAGTGAAAGCTGAAATTGGTGAAGGAATAGCAGAAAAAATAATTGCAGCCGCTAGAAAAATAGAAAAAATAGATTTTGAAACAGCATTGGATGTTGTAGAAAGGCGAAAAAATGTTGGTAGGATTACCACAGGTAGTAAAGCATTAGATGATTTAATAGGTGGTGGAATAGAAACGCAATCTATAACTGAGGTGTTTGGCGAGTTTGGATCAGGTAAAAGTCAGCTTGCTCATGAATTGGCAGTAACTGTACAATTACCTATTGAAAAGGGTGGATTAGAAGCAGAAGCCGTGTTTATTGACACTGAAAATACTTTTAGGCCTGAAAGAATTGAGCAAATTGCCAAACATTTTAAATTAGATACTAAAAAAGTATTGAAAAATATTTATGTGGCGCGAGCATTCAATTCAAGTCATCAAATTTTGATGGCTGAAAAAGTAAATGATCTTATCCAAGAAGGTAAAAATATAAGATTAGTAATTGTGGATTCCCTGACATCCCATTTCAGAGCTGAGTATGTAGGTAGAGAAGCTTTAGCTACAAGACAGCAAAAATTAAACCAACATTTACACACTTTACAAAATTTGGCTACTACATATAATATAGCTGTTTTTGTAACTAACCAAGTCCAGGCAAGGCCTGATGCATTTTTCGGAAGTCCAACTAAGGCTATTGGTGGGCATGTGTTAGGACATGCAGCAACATATAGGATATGGCTTAAAAAAGGAGCTGCCGGAAAAAGGATAGCAAGACTTGTTGATAGTCCATACCTTCCAGAAGGTGAATGTGTATTCAAAATAACTGAGGAAGGAATTGTAGATTAATTAATTTTTTTCTTTTTTTGGTGAATTTATGGGATCAACTGAAACAATAATTTCGATAATTTTAGTCATTGGTATTGGATATTTTGCAAGACGTTTAAATTTATTAAAAACAGAAGATTCTACAATTCTAAACAAGATAGTAGTTAACTTAGCAATACCTTCATTGATTTTTATTTCAATTTATAAAAGTAAGTTTGATATTTTTAATTTATTACCTTTAACTTTAGTCTCACTTTTTATAACATTTGTTACAGGGAGTATTGCTTTTTTATGGTGTAAATTACGGCGTCAAAATAAAAAAGATCTGTGGAGTATCGTAGTACCATCTGGACTTGTAAATTCTGGGTTTTTAGGATATCCTATTGTTTTAGGAGTTTATGGGATTACAGGTCTACTAAGAGCAATATTTTATGATATGGGATCTGTTTTGTCTTTCATAATTTTTGGAATAATACTTGGCATGATATTTAGCAATGAAAAAATAAATTTAAGAAGTGTTTTTAAACATGTTACTTCATTTCCACCATTAATCGCAATGATTTTAGGTGTAATTGCAAATCTAACACATTTAAAAATTTATTCACCATTACTTGATACATTACATTATCTTGGCAATGCTACAGTTCCTCTTATAATGTTATCTTTAGGTTTGTCACTTAAATTTCACAGGATAAATAAATACAAAGGTAACATTACTTTCGTAAGTTTATTAAGATTATTATTCTCACCTCTTTTAGCCACATTTCTGACAAATCTTCTGGGAATATATGGATTAGAAAAAAAAGTTTTGATTGTTGAAAGTGCAATGCCGTCAGCAATGTTAAGTATTGTATTATCTGTTAGGTATAGACTTAATCCAGAACTGACTGCTATTTGTGTCTTTACAACAACGTTATTAAGCCTTATTACAATCCCCTTTGTAATTTTTTTACTAAAATGAACACTTTTAAACGATCGATCCAAACTTATATATTTAATTCTTAAGAAAAAATGGAAAATTTTATTTATGATGACGTCATAATCATCCACAAAAATAACTATTATTTGGTGATTTTTATGGCTGAGAAAAAATCAGAAGAACCAAGAGTTGGTGTATATATCTGCCATTGTGGTGTAAATATTGCAGGTGTAATCGATGTAAAAGCTGTTCGAGAATATGCAGAAACACTTCCAAATGTTGTAGTTGCTAGGGATTATAAGTATTACTGCTCTGACCCAGGGCAAGAGGAGATACAGAGAGATATTAAAGAATTAGGAGTAAATAGGGTTGTGGTTGCAGCTTGCTCACCTCGTCTTCATGAACCTACATTTAGAAGATGTGTAGAAGAAGCTGGATTGAATCCATTCCTATTTGAGTTTGCAAATATAAGAGAACAAGATTCTTGGGTACATATGGATGATCCAGAAGCTGCTACAGAAAAAGCCAAAGATTTAGTCAGAATGGCAGTTGCAAAGGCAAGATTGTTAGAACCTCTTGAATTTGAGAAAGTTCCAGTCACAAGAAAAGCGATGGTCATAGGTGGTGGAGTAGCAGGCATACAAGCAGCTTTAGATTTAGCTGATATGGGATATAAAGTATATTTAGTTGAAAAGAAACCTACCATTGGAGGAAGAATGGCACAGTTAGACAAGACATTCCCAACTTTGGATTGTTCAATTTGTATTTTAGCACCTAAAATGGTGGATGTTGGAAAGCATGAAAATATAGAATTGATAAGTTATGCAGAAGTAAAGAAGGTTGATGGTTACGTAGGTAACTTTAAAGTAACAGTTGAAAAGAAACCAAGATATGTAGATGAAGATTTATGTACGGGTTGTGGATCCTGCATAGAAGTATGTCCTATAGAAGTTCCAAATTATTTTGATGAAGGAATGGGAATGAGCAAAGCTATATATATCCCATTCCCACAAGCAGTGCCTCTTTGTGCAACCATTAACAAAGACTACTGTATTGAGTGTAATCTGTGTGACCAAGTTTGTGAAAGAGGCGCTATAAAGCATGATCAAAAACCAGAAGAAATTGAACTTGAAGTAGGAACAATAATAGTTGCTACCGGTTATGATCCATATGATCCTAGCGAGAAATATGAGTATGGATATGGAGTGTATGACAACGTAATAACAAGTATTGAGCTTGAAAGATTGATAAACGCATCAGGTCCAACTGAAGGTAAAGTTGTAAGACCTTCTGATGGCAAAAAACCAAAGAGAGTTGCATTCATTCATTGTGTAGGATCTAGGGATGAAAAAGTTGGTAATCCATATTGTTCAAGAGTTTGTTGTATGTATGCAATGAAAAATGCACAATTAATAAAAGAGAAAAAACCAGATACAGAAATTACATGTTATTACATGGATATACGAGCATTTGGTAAAGGATTTGAAGAATTCTATAAACGTTCACAAGAGAAATATGGTATAAAATTCATTAGAGGACGACCAGCAGAAATAATAGAAAACCCTGATAAAACTTTAACAATAAGAGCCGAAGATACTCTACTTGGAAAAACAACTGAATATACATATGATCTAGTTGTACTTTGTGTAGGACTTGTACCACCTGAAGGAATTGAAGAATTAAGACAGACATTAGGATTATCAAAGTCTCCAGACGGATTCTTTATGGAAGCACATCCAAAATTAAGACCAGTTGATACACACACTGATGGTATATATCTTGCAGGTGTTGCACAAGGTCCAAAAGATATTCCCGATGCTGTAGCTCAGGCATCAGGTGCAGCATCAAGAGCTGCCATTCCAATGTCTAAAGGAGAAGTTTTAATTGAGCCAATCGTTGCCACTGTAAATGAAGATATTTGTGGTGGATGTGGAGTTTGTGTGGAGTTGTGTCCATTTGGAGCAATTGAATTAAAAGAAGGAAAGGCACATGTAACCGTAGCTTTATGTAAAGGATGCGGAACATGTGCAGCAGCATGTCCATCTGGAGCAATGGATCAGAAACATTTCAGAACACAACAAATAATGGCACAGATCGAGGCTGCATTAGGAGGAACGGGAGAAGTCACTGGAAAATAATTTTTTCCTTCCTTTTTTATTTTTTGAGGTAATTTTATGGAAATTGAGAAATTTACAGAACTTTTGGATTTGAAAAAGACTCCTGTTGCAATAGCCTGGTCAACGAAAAAACCAGAAAATATTAAAAGAGGAGAAAAATCTAGATTTTGTGAAAAAATAGATAAAGTATTAGAAGGTGAGATATTTTATTCAACATCTGAAGATGAGGAATGTTTCGGAGGAGGAAAATACACAGGCATGAAAGATCCTAAAAAATTTCCAAAAGAAATTAGGAGTGGAGAATTCCTTGTTAAACTAGGAGTCCATAAAAGTGTCCAAGCTGTGCAAAAATCCTGGTATAAAAATATTGCAATTGAATATGGTATTTTTTCTTACATTTTGTTTGCACCATTAAATAAAGCAAAATTTAAGCCAGATGTAGTGATTGTTATATGCAATGCAACACAGGCTATGAAATTATTACATGCCAGTGAATATGATGGTATTTCAACTGCAAAAGGTGCTGGAGCAAGTCCAATTTGTAGTGCTATGGCTGCCCTACCATACCTCACAGGAAAAATTGTATATGGTTTTGCTGATATAGGATCAAGAAAACACATGAAAAATCTAGATGATAAAGATGTTATGGTTGCAATTCCTTATTCTCAGGTTGAAAGAATAATTCAAAATCTTGAAGAAATGAAAGATAAACCTATTTTTGTTGGCTAATTAATTTATTTAATTTTGGAATAATCTTTTTTACTTCTTTTTTAATTTCTTCTTTCTTCTTCCCAGCTATAGGATGTGGAATATCTAATATTCTTAAATTTTTTGCACCATAAGCTTTAGCCAAATTTTCAGCAAAATTTTTAAATTTACTTGAACAAATTGATATTGTTGGTATTCCTCTTTTTTCTAACTTTATTGCATCTAAAATCAGCCATGTTGTACATGACCCACAATCACCAACTGCTAATATGCAAAGATCACCCTTTTCCATGTTTTTAATCTGTTTTTCGTTTGCAGGAGCACCAGCAGGTTTTCTAACCCATAATGTCTTTTTCACTTCTAAAAATTTTTCTATTGTCTTTAATATGATATCTGCATTTGGTTTTGTATTATCTACCAAAGAAACAGTATTTACATTCGATATTTCATTGATTTTAACAGTTTTCATTGCACTTTCTGCAAGTGGATCTAAAATTTCCATATTTTCACCTTTAAGCTTCTAGACGGAACCTCTTAACAACAAAATTTTTGTCTAGTGACAATATAAATGAAGCTGCTCTTGGACCTCTTTTCTTGCCAATTAATACTTTATAGATAGCCTGAAATGCTTCTTTAGCATTTAATCCATGTTCTCTCATTATGTCATATATTCTATTGTGTAATTCCACAGCATTTAGCTCTTCAGATTCAATGACCTTTGCTAATTCATTTAAAAATTTTATTTGTTTTTCTGAAAGTTTTACTTTAGGAAGTTCTTTTTGGACTTCAAACTTTACTGACTCTGGTGCATATTTATCTAACCAATTTCTAACATGTCTTACTCTTTCCTCTAAATATTTTTTATCTTTTTCATTTAATTCATCAAATTCTTTATTTTCTAACCTCTTAGGTAATTGTGAATTTCTTTTTAAAATATTGTATAATTTTTCCATGTCTGATGCTATCTGACATGCTACAACCATAAATTTATAAGGTGGTCTGAAAGGTATCTCATCCTCTATTTTATCTACAGACACCTCATATATCTTCTTTAACTTTTCTTCTTCTTGCTCAGACGCAGCTTCCTCTTCACCATAATATATTCTTTCAACTCTTTCAAACTGCTCCATTAAATTGAGGAACGGGAATCCAGGATCAAAATCTCTATGTTTCATTGGTTTGCTCCTAAATATAAAGTAATTAAGAGTTTCTGGCGGAGCTATTTCTAACCATTGCTTCGGTGTAAAGAAAATACCTTTAGACTTTGACATTGCCCTACCTTTGAAACTTATCCATTCATATGGTACTGGATATGGTGGAGGGTAGTCAAAAATTTCCTTAGAAATTTCGCTACTTACATCATATGACCCGCCACTTGCTGCATGATCCTTTCCAAATGGTTCACAAGTCACATTCAATATTTTCCATCTTGCAGCCCATTCAACCCTCCACGTCAATTTTCCTTTTCCTTCTTTAATGTCACTTTCGCCTTCATAACCACATTTACATCTGTAGTAAACAATGTCATCTTTGAATTTATAACTTTCAGTTGTTCCTATTCTTCCACATTTATCACAAATAGGATTGTAAGGCAACCAATCTTCACTGAGAGGAGTTTCACGATATTTATTGAATATTTTTCTTATCTCAGATGCCTTATTTAATGATTCACGAATGTAATCTTCATAAATGCCAGTTTTATACATTTCCGCTCCTGAAAATATCTTCATGTCTATGTTAAATTTTTTCATTGCATCCAAGAATGGTTTTTTGAAATGTTCTGCAAAACTTTCGCAACAGCCATCTGGGCAAGGTATTTCTGAATATGGAACTCCAAGATATTTCTTATATTCTTTAGGTAAAGGATAAGGAACTTTACGAAGAGGATCATAATCGTCGGCTACCCATACCAATTCAGCGTCTATCCCTTCTTTTTTTAAATTTTTAGTTATTGCATGAGCAATAAAAACATCGCATGAGTTTCCTATGTGAATTGCCCCAGATATAGAAGTTCCACTTGCTATGACATGTTTTTTAACGTTTTTCTTTTTTAAATCTGATGCAATCCTTTCTATCCAGTGTTGCAAAGAACCACCCTTTCATTCCTCAAGCCATTTGTTTATAATTTTAACTGAACAATATTTTCCACACATGGTGCATGTCTCAGGATCTGCTGGAGGTCTTTCATTTCTTATTTTTTTTGCATTTTTAGGACACATTGCAATTTCAAATTGCTTTTCCCAATCTAAATTTTTTCTTGCATGTGCCATTTTAAGATCTTGTTCGCCATGGTGGATTCCCTTAGCCATATCACCAACATATGCACCAATTCTGGTTGCTATGACTCCTTGTTTAACATCTTCAGGATATGGCAATGCCAAATGTTCTGCAGGTGTAACATAACATATAAAATCTGCACCTGCTGCAGCTGACAATGCAGCTCCAATTGATGAAACTATATGATCATATCCAGGTGCAATATCAGTAACAACTGGACCTAACATATAATATGGGGCATCCCTACATAATTTCTTCTGCATTATTACATTTGCCTTTATTTCATTTATTGGAATATGACCAGGACCCTCTACAATCGTTTGTACACCAAATTCTCTTGCTTTATCAACAAGTTCTCCTAGCACTATAAGTTCCTGCATTTGTGCCCTATCGTTAGCATCGGCAATAGCACCAGACCTCATTCCATTTGCTAAAGAAATTACAAAATCATATTCTTTGGCAATTTCTAAAACATAATCAAAATTCTCATATAAAGGATTTTCTTTACCATTTTCCACTATCCATGCAGAAATAAATGCTCCACCTCTACTGACCAATCCTCCTGCCCTACCTTGCCTTTTCAATCTTTTCAATGTTTCTTTATTAACACTACAATGTATTGCCATGAAATCAACGCCATCTTTTGCCTGTTTTTCAATAGTTTTAAAAATTAAATCTTCATCCATATATATCGCTGATCCACGCTTTCTTATAGCTTCAATTGCTGCCTGGTAGACAGGTACCGTACCAACAGGAATATCTGCTATTTTTAAAATTTCCCTTCTGATTTTATCTAAATTTCCGCCAACTGACAATTCCATTAATGTATCTGCCCCATATTTCATTGCAACTCTTGCTTTCTCTTTTTCCATATTTATATCAATTATATCTGTTGATGTTCCGATAGTTGCATTAACTTTAGTTCTGAGACCTTTACCTATTCCTACAGGTTTTACATCATGATTAACATTGCTTGGAATTGCAATAAGACCCTTAGCTACACATTTTCTAACAAATTCCTCAGACACATTTTCATCTTTTGCTATTTTTTTCATTTCCTCTGTTACTTTACCTTTTTTTGCTTCATCCATCTGTGTCATTATATCACTCCAAAAATTTTAGTTTGCCCCAATGCTTCTCATAACGATATTTAACATCTTCAAATGTTGGTAAGTTGGTTTGGGAACCTTCAGACTCTATTACAAACGATGCTACTGTTGTTGCAAATTTTCCACAAGTTTCAAGGTCATTTCCTTTCAGATATGATACTAGAAATCCTGCTCTGTACGAATCTCCTGCTCCAGTTGGATCAACAACTTTTCTACCTAAAGCTTTTATTTTTATCATATTTTTTGAATGAATAATACTACCTTCTTTACCATAAGTTTCAACTACAATTTTAGGACCTAACTTTCTTAAATCTTTTTCATTAGTTTTTTTCTTTATCTTCCTAATTTCATGATGATTACCAAAGAGAATATCACAAGTACTTAACATTTCCTTCAAATTTTTTGATGAATATAAGTAAAGGTCTTGACCAGGATCAGCAGAAACTATTTTGTTATATTTTTTTGCAATTTTACCGCAACGAATATTAAATTTTGGATTACCAGTTGCTAAATGAATAATTTTAGCTTTTTTTATAACTTCTTTTGGCGGATCTAAATCTTCAAATTTTTCAGCCGCACCCCAATAAAAATAACTAATTTGATCGTTTTTTGAGTTCGTAACAACAAAAGCTCTTGGTGTTTTATAATTTTCTATTTCTATTATTCCTTCCATATTTATATTCATCTTTTTTAATTTTTCATAATATTCTGTTTTTTTAAAGTCTTCTCCAACTGCTGACACAAGTCCTGATTTAAATCCTAATTTTTGAACTGCAACTGCAACATTTGCAGCTGCACCACCATGTAAATTTTCTAATTTTTCAACCTTTACTGAAGAATTTGGCGATGGAAAATCTTCCACTTGCATAATATAATCAAATGCTGTATGTCCAACCGCAAGAATATCGATTGTCAATTATATCACCTATTTATGCTTATAAATCCTTCCTTTTCTACAATTTTCTGTCCTTCTCCAAGAATGAAATCTATAAATCTTTTGATTTCTCTTTTTTCTTTTATTGGGATTATGCTTATCACATGCCTAGTTTCATTTTTCAATAAATTTGATCCCTGGAATTTACTTGCATTCAAAAATGTATAAAAATCTTCTTTTTCTTTTGCAAAGAAAAATGCATCATAAGGAGACCTCATTTTAACATCTATATTACATTTTATTTTTTTCTCTTTCAAAACTTCTAATCCAAACCTCTGAGAAGTATATGGTACATTAATAAATTTTAGTTCTCCTAATTTTTCTAACTTATTAATTTTCTTTTTTGAAACTATAGAAAGATAATCATAAGCTATAGGAATAAAATTTAAGTCATTTTTATAAGCTAATAGTGGATCATCCAATGTTAAAATATCTGGAATGTATTTCCTTGCCATCTGTAATGCTTCATAATCATTACTTGCATAAATGAAAATATCTGTGCCATGGTTTTCAGCTAATTTCCCAATAAGGTTGCTTGAAATATATCCTCCACACACTACAATTCTGTCAAAATCTTTTAATCTGCTGAGATATCTATCATATATTTTTAAAATTTTCATGCCAAAACTAGTTAATTCAGAACCAGTATTTTTAGATTTAATTAATTTTTCTCCGATTTTGGTTTCAGTTTCTCGAATATATCTATTTAATGCAGGAGGAGAAATCCCTAATATCTCAGAAGCTTTTCTTTGAGAACATGTTTTGTGAATATATCTTAGACCTTCAAGTACTTTATGATTAATTCTTTCACCATTTATTTTTAAATTTAAAAGTACTTTTTCATCCATGATTCTCTTTATTATTTCTATTTAAAAAAATATTTGCAGCTACTTTTCTTTCAATTTCTAAAGTTTTTTCAGACGTTTTTATTTCTATTATTCCTGTAATTGGATTATTTTCAATTATTTTTATTTCATCTCCAATGTTAAGTCCCAAATCCATTACATTTTTAACAAATTTTTCATTACCCCTGATAAATGAAATGACCGCTCTTTTTCCTTCTTGCATATAAACAAGTGGGACAAGAATTAAATCTCTATAATTAAAGTTTTTAGATTTAGTACATTCAACACATGTTTTGAAATTGAAGTTACATGCAGGAATTACCCTTCCATGAGGACAACAGGTTGGAAATTTCAAAAACTGGCATAATTTTCTTTCCACTTCATCAGGTAGATTATGTTCCATCTTACATGCATATTCATGCACAAATTTTTTCTCTATTCCAAGAATTTCATATAGAAATTTTTCTAATAGTTGGTGTTTCCTAATAATATTTTCTGCAACCTTTATACCTTTGTTTGTTAATTTAGCTCCTTTATATGGATTATATTTAACGTAATTATCTCTTTTAAGTTTTATTAACATTTGGGTCACGCTGGCAGGAGCAACGCCAAGATTTTTTGAAATCGATGAAGTTTTTGCATAAGAATATTTCTGACACAGCCTATATATTGTCTCTAAATACTCCTCTATATTTTGACTAATTTTTTTCTTCACTATATCTACCTCACAGAAAATTATTACCTTACCTAAGTTTTTTGTGCCAATGTGAAAATTTATATATAGGTTATAATTTAGCTACTAATAAAGAACAGATATTGGTACCGGCTGATAAAATGGAAAGTATGAGAATAGAGGAATATCGAGAGTTCATCAATGAAATACTAGAATTTAAGGATCAGAACGGTACATTGCCCAAATATATTGTTTTGAATGGAGTTAAATTCAAAAAACATGAATATATTCAAATAATTGAAACTATGAATGAATTCATTTTAGAAACTGGACGGAACCCAAAACGTATACATCTATGATATTTGTGATGGCGTGTTTAAATTTTTAAAACTTTTCAATGATGGGTCCAGTTCTTCAGCAGAGACAAAGATAGCATTGATCTCCTTAACAAATGATGTGACACTTCTTTCATTCTTTGTTATTTTTTTATGTATTTTTTTTCTTACACTCTTATGGTAGAGAGCATGAAGTGGTTCTATTTTTCCATTTGCATGTTTAGGAACTACAGCTTCAGCTCCTAAGTCCTTAGATAAAAAATTAAGCATGTTTTTTATGAACTTTTCATTGATAAATGGCGAATCACATGGAACAACCAATGAATAATCAGACTTAACATATTTTAATCCTGTAAATATTCCCATTAATGGTCCTTGATCTTTTACCTCATCAGTTACAATTTTTAGAGATTTTAAATTATTAAGGACTTTTTTATATTTATTTTTTTGCTTTTCATCTCTTAATACAACTATTATTTCATCCACAAAATTTTTTAGAGAATTTATAACGTGCAATATCATAGGACGACCATTAATTTTTAATAATCCTTTATCTTGCCCCATTCTTCTACTTTTACCACCACAAAGAACTATTGCAGATTTAATCATTTTAACTTTCCTCAATAGGTAGGATAGTTTGGACTTTCATTAGTTATTAATAAATCGTGAGGATGACTTTCTTTTATTCCACTTTGAGTTATACGCACCAATTTTGCCTTTTCTTTCATTTCCTTTATTGTTTTGGCACCACAGTATCCCATAGATGCCTTCAATCCCCCAACCAATTGAAATATAACTTCTTTTACACTACCTCTGTATGGAACCACACCTTCAACTCCTTCAGGAACCAATTTTGTATGTTTCATGTGGCTTTTTTTATTTATATTTTGGAAATATCGATCAGTTCCTGCTCCTATTCCACCTGTCATGGCACCTAAAGATCCCATACCTCTATATTGTTTATATTTACGCCCATTTATTATGACAATTTCTCCTGGAGCCTCAGAAGTACCTGCCAAAAGGTTACCTAACATGACAGCATCTGCCCCAACTGCAATAGCCTTTGCAATATCTCCTGAATATCTTATACCACCATCTGCAATTACTGGTATATCATACTCAGCAGCAACGTCACTAACTTCAGCTATTGCACTTAATTGAGGAACTCCAACTCCTGCAACTATTCTAGTTGTACACATTGATCCTGGACCTATTCCTACTTTTAATCCATCTACTTCTTGAGATATGAGATCTTCAGCTGCTTCACGCGTAGCTATATTACCAACCACTAAATCAGCATCAATATTTTTTTTCATTATTTTAGAGTACTTTACCAACCTCATATTATGTGCATGTGCACTATCAATCACCAAAATGTCAGCTCCGGCCTTATCAAGAGACTTTGCTCTATCTAAATCAAATGGTCCAACAGCTGCTGCCACAAGGAATCTACCTTCCTCATCTCTACATGCGTTTGGATATTTTTTTCTCTCAAGAATGTCTCTAACAGTTATTATACCTACTAGCTTTCCATCTTTTACAACAGGTAGTCTCTCAACCTTATTTTCATAGGCTATGTTCAGTGCCTCTTCAGGAGTAATTGATTCAGGTACTGTCACAACATCAGATGTCATCACTTCTTTAACTTTTTTGTCGCCTTTTGAATTTACAATAGGTTTTATATCCCTCCTACTTATTATTCCAACTAATTTATCGTCAACAACAACAGGTAATCCACTTATGTTTTCCCTCTTCATTATTTCATAAGCTTCAGAAATAGGAGCATCTGGATCTACAGTTATAACATCTCTAATTGTGATATCACCAGATCTTTTAACTTTTTTTATTTCTTCCACTTGTTCCTTTGTACTCATGTTTCTATGTATTACCCCTAAACCACCCTCACGGGCTAATGCGATTGCCATCTCAGCTTCTGTTACTGTATCCATGGCAGAACTGAGTATAGGTATATTTATTTCATAATTTCTTGTAACTCTGGTTTTTGTGTCTACATCTTTAGGTTCTACCCATGAGGCTTGTGGAACTAACAGAAAATCATCGAATGTATATGCAGTTTTTGCTTTCTCTAGTTTTTCACGATACATGTTTGACACCTAAAAACCTTTAATAATATTTTTAAGTTCTGAAACTGCAGAACGATGGATGTAACCTTTGTTACGATCACCGCCAATACAAGCAGCGCCTCTTATGCCTACAATATCACATCCAATCTCATGTAATAATTTTACATGTTCTTTTTTCAATGATCCAGCTAGTGCACACTTGAGACCATGATCGTGTGAATTTTCTACAAATTCTGCAAGTTCATTTAAATTTAAAAAATCTAAAAGGCATTTACCATCCTTTATGGCTGTATCTAACATTGCAACATCTGCATCCGCATCTGCAGCTATGTTTGGAATTTCCATAGGATCTACAGAATTTACGCGTTTAGCATCTCCATAACCAGCTGCTACAACAAATGCTTCAGATTCACTATATTCTACAGTTTTAACAGCATTTTTCATAACTTCTAGTGCTTGTTCATAATTTTTAGTTCCATATAATCCTATTTTTACATAGTCAGCTCCTGATGTTACTGCACCAAGTACAGCTAATGACACAGTTCCTGGTTTATAATCAATGTCACCTACAGTAGCGCTAAGTAATTTATCTTTTGGTATTATTTCTTTTATAGATTTTATAACCCAAGGAAAATTCGCACCTAAAGATCCTTCTTTAGGATTTTTTACATCTATTATGTCTGCGCCACCTTCTATGGCTTCTTTCGCTTCTTTTGTATTAATTGGACTTACTAACAATAACAAATTACAACCCTCCAAATCTTAAAACTAACAAGATTATTTTTTATAAAAAGTGTTTTTTTATAAATAAAAATTTTTACTTTTTTGGTTTTGAAAGTATTTCTTTTAATTTCATTTCTAAAATTTTACCAATGTTGTCTCTACTATATTCCTTGTATTTGTCTTTACATTCCTTTTTAAGTTTTGTGTAAAGTCTTTTATTTGTTAAAATTTTTTTAATTTTGTTAGCGAGGTCCACATAATCTGTAGGCTTAAAGAATAAACCTCCTTTCATGCCTGTAGATTCAACTATTGCAGGGATTTTTGTTGCCACAAATGGAACTTGACAACCCATTGCTTCTATAACTACGATTCCAAATCCTTCTACAATACTAGGAATACAAAAAACATGTGCAGATTTAATTATTTTTAGAACATCTTCATGTTTTTCGATAAATCCACAAAATTCTATGTTTTTTTCAATATTAAGTTTTTTTGTCAATTCCTTTAAGTAATTTAACATAGGACCTGTTCCTACAATCTTACATCTAATATTTGGGATATCTTTTTTAATTATATGTATAGCTCTTATGAGATCTTCAACTCTTTTGTATTTTACAAGCCTTGAAACACATACTATTGTGGGATTATTACTTTTATCCACTTCGGGTACATTTATATCCACGATATTTGGTATAACTTCAATTTTGTTGCTATCAGCATATTTTTTCAATTTATTTTTTGTATAGTTTGATACAGCAAATATTGCATCAAAGTTTCGTGAAAGATTAAATCTTTCTAAAAATTCCCCAAAAATACCACTTATACCTATATTTTTTGTCCATTCACCTATCCAAACATCATGATAGCGAGCTACTACAGGTATGCCCTTACTTTTTGATATTAACCATGCAATAGAATGTGTAATAAAATTATAACCAATTACAATATCAAAATCAAATTTTCTACTTTTTAGATATGCATCTATCATAAAAATTATTCTTTTAAAAAAAGAACCACTTTGTGTGTATTTTCTTTCTAAACCACAAGTAATAACTTTTATTTTGCCGATTTTATATGAAGGAGGCATTCCTTTTTCTCTAGAAGTTAAGACAATTACATCATGATTTTTAGATAAATATAGTGCTTCATTAAATGCACAACCTTCTGCTCCACCCCTAATCTCAAACTTTTCACTCCTTGGAAAATACTCAGTCACGATCCCTATCTTCATCTTCACCCTCATTTAAGGCTAATTTGTGAATAATCTCTGATATTTCGGTCTTTAAATCTTCTATCATTAAATATATTTTGAAAAGTAAGTAGTAACAACCAAGTATTGCTATTATTATAATAATGTCAAGTCCTCGTCCAATTCCAAAAATTTTGGCAAGTATGGTTGTAAATTTTGGAAATATAGATACTAACAATAAAAATGACCATACAAAAATCCAAAATATGAAGGGGGGAGAAGATATTTTTCCTTCTCTAAATTTTTTAATTGTTATTATGATCCCAATGATTGCAATAAAAAACGCAATTACATATATCATAACATATGCACCTCTACCTTCTAAACCTGTTTATCATTATTCTAAGAGCTATTTTAATTCCTTCTATGGGATTAGTACCTTTATTTAGGCTATATTCAGTGTAAAGTGTTTTAATATTCACTTCTTCAATTTTAAGGTTTTTCCTTTTTATTTCTCCAATTATGTCAGACGAAACAGAATAACCACGTGAATAGATTTCTATTTTTTCTGCTGCATTCCTTGTAAAAGCTCTTAATCCACATTGCGAATCATTTACATGTAATCCATAAAAAAGAAATGTAATAAAGTTAAGTATGATATTTCCAATCCTTCTTGAGAATGGCATCTCTGAAAAATTTCGTTTACCAATTACAACATCTGCTTTGTCCCTTTTCAATACATTGAGAAGTTTTTGAATATCATCAGGGTCATGCTGACCATCAGCATCAAAAGTGACTATGTAGTCAGCATTTTTTCTTAATGCAGCTTTTATTCCTGTCTTCAATGCTACTCCTAGTCCAGCATTAACTATGTGGTGATATACATGTAACTTGTCCCTATATTTTGATTTTAACTTCTTCAATATTTCCCTTGTCCTATCTTCAGATCCGTCGTTTACAACAACCACTTCATAATTTCTTTCGCATAATTCAGTTACTACCTCTTCAATATGTTTTTCTTCATTATATGCTGGAACTACTACCATTACTTTATCTACCATTTTTCCCCACGATGCAACTTTAATGCAACCCTAGCAACTCTTCTTCCAAGGTTTTCAGAAGTTTCAATGCCTACATCATCATCTTTACAATCTCCCACGGCAAATCCAACCCCTGTGCCTCCATAGTGAGCTGTTGGTGATGCATCGCCAACAACTATAGCTTCATGAATTAGGAAGAAATTATGTATTGACATGCATGAAGTTTCTTGGCCTCCATTACGTGATCCACCGACTGTTATTGCACCTCCAACTTTATCTCTCATTTCAAACCCATTTGCACGAAGAGGCAATGTTCTATCCATGAAAATTTTTGTTTGAGCAGATATGTCTCCAAAGTAAACTGGGCTTCCAATAATTATTCCTTGACTTTCTCTTATTTTATCTAAGATTTTACCCATGTCATCATCTATTGAACATCTTCCTTCCTTTCTACAAGTCATACAAGATTTGCATGGATTTATATCATATTTTGCTAAATGTATAAGTTCTGTTTCAGCTCCTTCTTCTTCTGCAGCTTTTAATGCTTTTTCAACTAAAAATTTTGTATTACCTTCAAGTCTAGGACTTCCAACTATTCCTATAACCTTAACCATATAATTCACCTCCCTATAAAGGACCTACATCTGGTTTTCCTTCTCTTTTTCCCATTCCAGCTTCCCTTATCATTTTTTTTGGTTTAAATAACATTTTAATAAGATTTTGCGCATGTTCTCTTGCCCGTCTTTCTGCCAATAATTTTAATTCCTTAGGATTAACTTCTTCATCTTCATGAACAAAAACTTCTAAAATATGTGTATTTGTCATGAGTTGTGCTTGTATGAGACCTAAAGAAGCTTCATGAGCACACATTTTGTCTATTTTAGTTGGTCCTGGCATTCCAAATGCCATAACAATATCACAGCCTTCTTCTTCAATTAACTTTTTACATGCGACTGGAAGATCTTTAATACCTGGAACTGTATATCTTATTATTTTTACGTTTGTGGCATGTTTTTTTATTTCATCTATTGCTGCTGATGCCATATCATAACGTGCAAAAGTGGTATCACATATTCCCACCTTTTTCATGATATTCCACCTAATTAGAATAATTTTTCTTTTGACATTTTATTTTACGTATAAATTTAATTAAATATCTTCTTGCTTCTCCGATTGTTAATGGATATGGTTTACTAAAAGGCAAACCATCTTTTTTTGTCATGATTTCAATTAGGTGAGCAACTCTTGGAAGTCTTAAATCACTATTTCTGATAACATCTACTTCACTAAACGTTTTTTTAGGTTTTCCTTTTTCAATAATTTGTCCATCTTTCATTATATATACATAATCAGCAAGTAATGGTACAAGATCAACATCATGTGTTGAAATTATAATAGTGGTACCAGATTCATTGAGTTCATGGATTAATTTAACAATTTGTGATGCTCCTTTTGGATCTAAACCAGCGGTTGGTTCATCCAAAATCATGACTTTTGGTTTCATAGCTAAAACTCCAGCTATTGCCACTCTTTTTTTCTGACCTCCACTAAGGTGGTGAGGTGCTTTATTTTCAAAACCTTTCATTCCAACCTTAGATAAGGCTTCATGTACTCTTCTTTTAATTTCATCCTCATCTAAACCTAAATTTAAGGGTCCAAATGCCACATCTTCTTCAACAGTTGGAGCAAACAACTGGTCATCAGGATTTTGAAAAACTATTCCTACCTTCTGTCTTACTTCCATTAAACCTTCCTTACTATAATCAATTGGCTTGCCATCTACTATAATCCTTCCAGAAATTGGTTTAAGTATTCCATTAAAATGTAATAATAAAGTTGTTTTACCAGCCCCATTTGGACCTAAAATAGCAGTGATTTTATTTTTCTTAGCAAAAAAATTCACATTTTTTAATGCTAGTGTACCGTCAGGATATTTATAAGATACATTCTCGGCTTCAATTATATTCATGGTAACACCTCAATTTAAGAATGGAAAAAGTTATATATAACCACTTCTAAAAAAATAAAATGGGCCGGTGGTCTAGTGGCCTAGGATGCCTCCCTGACGAGGAGGTGGTCGCGAGTTCGAATCTCGTCCGGCCCACTTGCCGTGGTAGTTCAGCCTGGGAGAACGCCGGACTGAAGATCCGGTTGTCGCCGGTTCAAATCCGGCCCACGGCATCTCCTTTTAAATATGTAGAGGTTGCTTCTTTTATTTTAACTTTTATGATTTCTCCTGGTTTTCCACTATTGACAATTACTGGGATATATGAACTTGTTCTGCCAATATATCCGCCTTTTTTACCTTTCTCAACAATAAGTACTTTTTGCTCTGTTCCTACTAGCTTCTTATTTTCTTCCCTCATTATTTTATTTTTTATTTCCTCAATAATTCTTGATCGTTCTTTAACCTCATTATGGTCCAATTCATCGAGTTTTGAAGATTTTGCTCCGGGACGATGTGCATATCTTGAGGAATGTATGAAGTTGGGTTTTATCTCATTCAAAAGTTCGCATGTCTTCTTAAAGTCCTCTCTACTTTCTGTTGGAAATCCAACAATGATATCTGTTGCTATACTAATTTCTGGAATTTTTTTTCTGAATTTTCTTACAATCTTTTTGAAATCTTTGACTTTATAACCTCTGTTCATGTCCCTCAGTACTTTGTCGCTACCGCTTTGAACAGGTAAATGTAAAAATTTGTATATTTTTTCAGAATCATAGGCATCTACCAATTCATCCAAAATTTTTTTAACGTTTTTAGGATGCATCATTCCGACTCTGATCTTAAATTTTCCATCTAAGGATGTTATTTTATTTATTAATGTGGGTAAGTCACATCCAATATCTCTGCCATATGCTGCAGTATCTTGTGCAGTTAGTTGTATTTCCACACAACCATCTTCTATTGCTTTTTTAACATCTTTTACAATAGAATCAAGAGGATAACTATATAGTCTACCTCTTGCAAACCTTGTACAACAGTAACTACAGTTGCCTAGACATCCTTCACAAATTTGAACGATATGGATGTGAGAATTAAATCTCTTTTTAGGCATCTCAACCTTAATTTTTGAGTCTTTGCCATATACTTTCTTTTTGTTACCATTTATTACGGATTTTACAACTTCTGGGGCTTTATGGAGTTTGTGAGGTCCCAACCAAGCAGATTCCGGTGCTATTTTTTTTAATTTTTCAGGATCTATTTCAACCATGCATCCAGCTACTATTAACTCTTTTGATTTGTAAGTATTTTGCAATTCTCTAATTCTGTTAATAATTTTGTGTTCAGTTGGCTGTTTTACATAACATGTGTTTAAAATTATGACATCTGCTTCATCTATACTGTCAACTACCTTAATGTTTTCTTTTTCTAATATTCCTGCAATTATTTGTGAATCTGCTTTATTATATGTACATCCATAGGTTTCTATGTAGACTTTCATGGTTCCTGATCATCATGTTTTTGACAAAAAAAGTAGATTTCTATATTTTAGTTTTAAAATTTTAAATAAATAAATTTTTTTGGAATTTATTCTTTCCATCCATATTTACCAATAAGGGGTACGAATGCAACTCCCCCTAAATTATGCGTTTCATATTTATTTTCTTTTATCTTTTCAACTAAAATGAGATTTTGATAAAATCTACTACTCCCCACAGGTATTAATAATTTTCCTCCAACCTTTAATTGTTTTTTTAAAGGAGGAGGTATTTGCGGAGCAGAAGCAGTTACATATATACGATCATATGGTGCTGCATCTGGGTAGCCAAGTGTACCATCTCCAAATATTACTGTCACTCTGTCATCATACCCAAGTCTCTTTAAATTATTTTTTGCCATATTGTATAATGATTTTATGCGTTCTATACTATAAACATGGCCTTCTTTCCCCACAATTTCAGCCACAACAGCAGCATTGTATCCACAGCCTGCTCCAATCTCAAGAACTTTCATCCCTTTCTTAAGATCAAGAACTTCACATATCATTGCAACCATATGTGGTGCTGAGACTGTTTGTCCTTCTCCAATTGGTAATGGCTGATCTAAATATGCATATCGCCTCTGATCAGGTGGTAAGAATTCTTCCCTAGGTACTTTTTCCATTGCTTTTCTAACAGCCTCAGATTTTATATATCCCATCTCAACAAGCTCTCTTATCAATCTTTCTTTCTCATTTTTCAACTAATCACCAAAGAAGTTAGATCATATTTATATGGAGCATCTGGCTTTAGAGGAACTGTATATAATCTTTTTATATTCTTAGCTTTATCAGAACCAGTTCTTATTGTTTTCTTTTTGGTTCTTATAGCTCTTATCTTAACTACATGTTTACCTATTTTTATTGTGTCACCTATCCCAAAAGTAAGATTCCTATCAACCTCTAATTTTTTAGATAATATTTCACCACCAAAGTCAATTGATAATCCTATTCTTGCAGGTTTTTCTAATGTGACAGTCCAAAGAGTATCTATATCCTGTGCTTTACATTTTTTAACTCTGGTACCATCACTTTTTTCAATAGATGTTATTTTTGATGCTCCACTTTCAGTTTGTATTATATCTCCAACAGAAAATTTTTTACTTGGTAATACAAAAATTTTTTCTTTCCAAGATTTTTCATATTTACTTACAATTACATTTATTTTTATTGGTATTTCACGTCCTAAAACATCTCTAAAGACTGTGTCACACTTCCTACATCTAAACAATGCTCTTTTAATTTCTTTATGTTTCTTTATTTCTGTTTCAGACTTTAAAATCTCAAGATCTCTTGATCCACAATTAGGACATTTCATACTCATTCCTCATTTAAAAAGAATGTTGATTTCTCTTTAAATATTGTATAATTCCTCCTGCTTTCAAAATATCAAGAATAAATTTATTATATGGCTTTGCTTTAAACACTTTCCCTGTTGTTACATTATGTATAATCCCTTCCTCCAATTTAATTTCTAAAAGATCACCGTCACTAGCATTTACATTTGAAATAATTGCTGGTAGTCCTATATTTATAGAATTTCTAAAAAATATTCTGGCAAACGATTTAGCGACGATGGCCGAAATGCCTAAATGTTTAAGTACTTTTGCCGCCTGTTCCCTAGATGATCCACATCCAAAATTATTTCCAGCCACTATTATGTCACCTTTTTTAACTTTTTTTGGAAATTCAGGCCTTATTGGTTCCATTGCATGAGATGCTAGCTCATCTAAATTAAAAGTTCTTAAATACCTTCCAGGGATTATTGTATCTGTATCGATATTGTCACCAAATTTCCAAACTTTACCTTTGATTATCATTTTTTAATTTCAGCTCCTTTGTTTTGTGCATTAGTTATTATAACCTCACCTTCATCTCCTATCACTTCTCTAGCTGCATTTGCAATGTCTTTTGCATTACTATCTGTAATTCCATATACGGTTGGGCCAAATGAGCTCATACCAGCACATACTGCACCAGCGCTTTTCATATTTTCTATAATTTTGTCTACATATTTACTTTGCAATTCTCTTTCTATTTTTTTGAAACCTAAATTTTGAATTTTGTTTATACAATCTCCGAACTCTTCTATATCTTTCTCAATCAATGCAGGCAACATTTTCATGAGTATTATGTGACATATTTTCTCAACATCTCTTAATGGGATGGGACAATATTTTTTAAAAATATTAACTTCCTTGTTTCCAGATATTGACCTACCACTATATGGCATTGCAACTATAATTTTCCAATCTTTTGGAAAATTGTAATTTACAAGAATTGGAGGTGGAGAAGCCTTGGAAGCTGAAGATGGAAGAAAATCCTTTTTTTCTGATGTACTATGTCCACCATCTACAATAAATCCACCATTTTCAAAAGCTGCTACTCCTATCCCAGATGTTCCTCCACGACCAACTATTTTTGCTAGTGATCTTGCATCACATTCATAACCTAAATAATGACTTATTATTTTTGCTGTTGCCAGTGCAGTTTGTGTTCCTGATCCTAATCCTGCATGTGCTGGATATGTTTTTTTTACATTAAACTCAAAATTAGTATTTTCATCAAAATAATCTAGAGTTTTTTCCGTAGCCATTTTTATTTTATTTATATATTCTTTTTCACTATAAACTTTACCACTAAATTCTATCTTACTTCTCTCTGCAGGTTCACCTTTTATTACAATAGATGGTTTTTTCAATGTAATTCCAATTCCACCATCAATTCTTCCTATTTTTCCATTTAAATCTATTAAAGTTATATGCAACCTTGAAGGTGTTTTTACTTCCATGATATCACTTCTTCAAAGGCTTAGAAAATTTTTTCTCAATTATTTCTCTATGAATTGAATTCATACTACAGAAAGGTATTATACGACCATCAGGAGTTGCATAATGTATTATACACCTTTTTACACGTTCAATATCAAAATTCCATGGATCCATAAAATGCATGCATGATATTAATAAACTTTTGTAATGGAAATCTCCAAGTGCTTCATATGATCTTTCTTTGAAAATTGACAATATTAATTTTTTCATATCAATAGATTTTGGTACTTTGGACATCTCCATTATTTTTCTTAAATTAAATGCTAGTCTACCAATTGCTTTAGCTTTTCCTCTAACACCTTTACCTTCAATATCTTTTTTAAGTTTGTACATTAATTCAAAGAACTCATCCACATTTATGAATCTTGTTATAGGTACAACCTCGTCATCATCTATGAATATATATGTTGCTGCTCCACAATGTTGATGACATGTGAATTTCACTTGAGCTTCCCCTTCAAGTGCTTCAATTAATTCTGATATTGGAACTACTGATGATGCAGGATAAAAGTCATCGACAGTTATCATGCCTTCCGTCTGTTTTTCAACTAATTTCATAAAGTCAGGTATAGTTATCCTTCCTTCTTCAACATCGTTACTATGAGTTCTTCCTGTAAAGGAGACGGGTTGAAATGTAATACCACGAATTACATCATGATTATCAATAGCAAACTTAATAATATCGCCTATTTCATGATCATTAACACCCTTAACTAATGTTGGAACTAATACAATTCCTAAACCAGCCTTCCTACAATTTTCAATTGCATCTAATTTTATAGGTAAGAGATCTTTTCCTCTCAAAGTGATATATGGGTCACTAGTAACACCATCAAACTGTAAATAAACGGTGTTTAAACCAGCATTTCTTAGTTTTTTTGGGAATGAAGGATCTTTTCCTAATTTCAATCCATTTGTAGCTATTTGGACATGTGTAAATCCTTCTTCTCTAGCCAATTTTATTAACTCTAAAATGTCTTTTCTAACTGTTGGTTCTCCTCCAGCATACTGGATTGCAGGAGTAGGGACGGGTTTATTATTTCTTAGAAGTCTTAACATTTTCCTTATTTCCTCATAAGATGGTTCATATAGATATCCGGATGTAGCAGCATTTGCAAAACAAGTAGGACATCTTAGATTACATCTGTTAGTTACATCTATTAGCCCCAATACTGTGTGGCTTTTATGCATTTGACAAAGTCCACAATCTTGAGGACAATTTTTTCCATTTGTTTGTGGATTTTTTATTCCATCCCCAACATGTTCATATTTCTCAAATTTTTCATATAATTTGCTATCACTCCAATATGTATTCTTAAAAGTACCGTGTTCTGGACATTTCTTTGTTATGATGATTCTATTATCTTCTTCAGATATTTCTGCATCAATAGTTTTTAAACATTTAGGACACAAACTTTTTGTTTTCTTTTTAAGCACATTTTCACCTTCTATCACTTTTGCATGATTATGATTTTTATAGAGCCAAATATAAATTTAAGGAAATAAAAATTGGAGAGAATTATATGGAATTGATTGGTGAGATAATTAATGCTATATTTTTTATATTACCAGCATATATTGCTAACGTAACTGCACTTATCTTTGGTGGAGGTTTGCCTTTAGATTTTGGAGTTCATTTTATTGATAAAAAAAGATTAATTGGAGACGGTGTTACATGGAAAGGTACTTTAGCTGGAACTTTCTTTGGAACTTTAACAGGGTTTGTTGAAGGTTTGTTAGTTGGAGAAGTTATGCATAGAACTACTTTAGGATTTCTCCTAGGGTTTGGTGCATTGCTTGGTGATGCATTTGGAAGTTTCATTAAAAGAAGATTAGGTATAGAGAGAGGCAAACCTGCTCCAATTCTTGATCAGCTGGACTTTGTGGCCGGTGCATTATTATTGGGATCTATTGTCACTTTACCACCAGCTGAGGTAATATTATTTGTAATAATAATAACCATTATTCTCCATATTTTCACAAATATTATAGCCTATATTTTAAAAATTAAGGATGTTTGGTATTGAGATGTTTACTCATCATTATTGCAGATCCTATTGCAGGCATCACTGTGCACTCTTCTTCTGAGAAAAATTTGTCTAACCTTATATTTTCTATTCCTAAAACATCACATGCTTTTTCTGCAAGCTCCATTCCAAGACCAGTAGTAACAATTAAATTTAATCTTTCCCTGCTTACAACTTCACTAATTGCATCTGAAACCTGAAGTACTTGTCTATCAGCTATATATTTGCATATTGATAGTATGTCTTTCTTACTCAGTATGTCCATGTCTGCACAAACAACCTTTGCTATTCTCCTCATAGCATCTTTCTTTGTTTTTCCTCTTCCATCTGGGGTATCACATACATAATCTTTTTTATCTATGTTACCTAATATCAAATGTACATCTGCAGTTATTGCAAAAAGTTCAGATGAAACACGGTACCATTTATCATCAATAGGGACCCTGTCAACAATAGTTGCCACATTAGTCCTAAGCATGCCGGTATATACTAGTTCTCCAGTGTTTAATCTTTCAATATCATATTTACCTCTAGCAGCTTCAGAACCATTTCTTATAGGTATGATGTCTGTGGTAGTACTTCCAATATCAACAAGAATACAATCTTCCACAATTCTTCCTACAAGTTCTGCAGTTGCAACCCAATTAGCTGAGGCAACTTTTATTGGATCCTTTTTTGCCTCGTTTGGAGTTAATATCCCAGAAAAGCTTATATACCCTGTAGGGGCATTTGAAACATTTTCAACTATGTTTAAAATATCTAAAACTCCTTCTTTTTTGTTTTTGTATGCATCGCTAAGTTCTGCAGTCATTGTAACTCCTATTCCATCTATTTTACTTTCTTTCTCTAAAAATCCTTTGATAGTATCTTTTAACTTTTCTTTTTCTTTCCACACTGGCAGATATTCAAAATCTACATCTATTCTTTTTATTTTATCCTTTTCGAATTCTACTAATGCAAAATCTGTGTTGGCCCCTCCTATATCAAATCCCACAATTTTCATCTATTCTCACCAATTTTAAATCCTTGTCTTCTTTTTTAAATTCAATACAACTCTTTGCGTTGATACTAACTTCAGAAGGTAAAATACCTTCTACAGAATTAATTATAGCTTCTCCAAGATTGAAATTAACTAATTCTCTTAAGGCAATATATGGTGTAGTTACTCTTGAATTTATTTCAACAACATATACTCTATCAGAAACTACTAAATCTACACCTACATATCCTTTTATTCCATCTATGCTTTCAACAGCATTCTTAGCTGTTTTCATAATTGATTTAGCGTTTGGATGTTTATATGGGACTAATCCACCTAAATATCTCATTTTTCCGTTTTTTATTGATATGTATTGTCTGTTAAGTGATATTGGCACCGCAATTTTACCATTGGATAATAGACTAACACTTACATGTTTTCCTTCTATAAATTTTTGCAATAAGTATTTTTCATTGTCAATTTTTTTAAGGCTTAATTCTTCAATTGAATCCAAAATTTTTATATTTTGACAAGATACACCATCTCTTGGTTTTAAAACCAATTTACCATCTATTTTTTCTTTTTTATAATTTTTAACTTTATATGTTTCTATTACATTAACTTTATTTTTTAAAGATTTGTATGTGAGCCATTTATCTGAACATTTCAAAACTGCATCACTATTAGATCCTATTATTTTTATTCCAGAATCTTCAATCAATTTTGTTAATTTATAAAGTTCCATGTCACTTTCTGGAGCCACAAAAAAACATGAATTAAAATTTGAAATATTTTTTTCAAGCCAATCATAAATACTTTCATTTTTCTTTAAAAATAATGGCCTTATAGTTTTGAATTTTCTTATTTCACCTATATTTTCTGATATCAAATAACAAGCATCTAAGCCATCAAGGTCCTTAAGAATTGCTTCTAACATTGCTTTTCCTTCAATTAATAGTTCTGGATCATTGAGACCTTGGGCAGTTGCATACTCAAATACAAGTATCAAATGCGACCAACCCCTCTAAATAAAATACCTTTACGCAGAAAACCATTGGGCTTAAGTAAGGGCCGTGCACAAATAAATATTGAATTTTGAATCATTTCTGGAGATATTTTACGATAATCATCATGGTCAGCCATAAGTACTATACAATCACAATTTAACACTTCATTTAATGTGGCAGGCTTTGCACCCATTTTTTCTATCTCTTCATCAGATACATAAGGATCGTGGGCAAGCACAGTAGCTCCAAAATTTATGAGTTCATTTATTAAAGGTTTTGATGGCGTTCTTCGAGTATCAGAAACATTTCCCTTATATGCAACGCCTAATATTCCAATAGTACTTCCTTTTAAATTTTTACCTTTCTCTTTCAGTGATCTTTTAATCATTTTGAAAACATGGAAAGGCATGTATTCATTGATCTCTCTAGCAGTTCTAATTAGTTTAGCATCTATTCCTTTTTTCTTAGCAACATCGACAATGAAGTAAGGGTCAACTGATAAACAATGTCCACCAACACCAGGTCCTGGTGTATGAATATTAACTCTTGGGTGATAGTTTGCAGCATTTATTGCATCAATTGCATCTACACCTAAAGATTCGCATATCATTGCGAATTCATTGGCTAGAGCTATATTAACATCTCTATATGTGTTTTCCATTAATTTAACCATTTCAGCTGTAACTAAATCCTTCACAATAATGGTTTTGCCACATGTAATATGTTTGTAAAGTTTGGCAGTTCTCTTAGCTGTTTTTTTGTCACTGGCGCCTATAACTCTTGCGTTATGAGTCATTTCATAAAGTGTATTATGCGGCAATGCTCTCTCTGGTGTATAAGCAACTCCAAAATCTTTAACAACATTGAGTCCACTTTTTTCTAGAATAGGTATAACAACATTGTCACAAGTTCCTGGAGGAACTGTACTTTCAACTATAACTAAATCTCCTTTTTTTAAACCGCGTGAAATAGTTCTACATGCTGAAGAAATGTAAGTTAAATCAGGTCTATTTTTTTCAGTCACCGGAGTTGGAACAACAATTATAATTATCTTTGCTTTTTTTGCTGCTTCAACGCCATCCATAGTCGCTGTTAATTTTCCATTTTTAACTACTCTTTCCACAAGTTCATCAAGTCCAGGCTCAAGAATATGAGATTTACCTTCATTTACGCTTTTTACAACTTCTTCATTTATATCAACGCCAATTACATCAAATCCTTTGTCTGCAAAAAGAGCAGCTGCCGGAAGACCAATATGTCCTAATCCAAATACTGCAATTTTAGGTTTATTTTTCAACATGACCATGCCTCACTAGTGCAAATTAACTATATTGGTTTTAAATTGATGTTATTAAAACGTGTTTGTTTTTAAGATTTAAATTAGGATATGGAAATTTTGGTTTTCCATTTTCATATACTACCTGCACATTGACGTCATAGGTTTCTTCAAATTCTACTACAGTCATGTTTTCCTTGACATATTTAAGAGTTCTTTTTGGAATTTTCATGAATTTTTCACTAGGAGATATTTTTAATTTTCCATCTTTAGATGCATTAATTATACTCTCAATAATTCTTTCGGATGCCTTACCATCACCATATGGGTTGGTAGCATTTTTCATTTTTTCTCTAAATTTTTTATTATTAGCAATTAGTCTAACATATTTAATTATTTTGTCTTTTCTGGTTCCTACCAATATATTGCCACCAGCATCTACAGTCTCTATACGTTCTGTATTGTATCTTAATGTAAGACATGGAACATTTAAAGTTATAGCTTCTTCTTGAACACCTCCAGAATCAGTGAGAACGATAAAAGACTCAGATAAAAGTAATAAAAAATCAAGATATCCTAGTGGTTTCAAAATATGCACATGTTCACATTTTTTAAGTTCAGAATACAAGCCAAATTTTTTTAAATTTTTTCTTGTTCGTGGATGAATAGGAAACACAATGTTAAATTCATCTAATTCTTTTAAGGCTTTAACAATATCATAAAGCCTATTTTTATTATCAACATTTTCTGCCCTATGCAAAGTTATTGTTATTATTTTTCCTGAATTTAATTTTTTAGCAATATTCTTTTTTTTCTTTTTTGCAATTTTTAAATTTCTTATACATGCATCTACAACAGTGTTTCCAGTTATGTATATATTTTTTGGATTTAAACCTTCAAATATTAAATTTAACGCTGCTTCTTCTGTTGGTGCGTAGTGTATAGTAGAACACATGTCAGTTATAACCCTGTTTATTTCTTCTGGCATTGATTTGTCAAAAGATCTTAAACCAGCTTCTACATGCCCAACAGCTATATGCATCTTCGAAGCTGCTAAAGCACCTGCAAGTGTTGCATTTGTATCACCTTGAACTAAAACTAAGTTTGGATCTTCTTTTTTTAAAGTTTTTTCGATCCCAGTAATCATTTTTCCTGTCATTTTTCCATGAGAACATGACCCAACACCTATATTATAATCAGGAGATGGTAATTCCAACTCGAAAAAAAACTGGTCTGACATCTCATAATCGTAATGTTGTCCCGTATGTATTAAGGTGAAAGAAATACTTTCATTTTGTAATTTATCGATTATTGGTGCCATCTTTATTATTTCAGGTCTAGTTCCTAAGACAATAGCTATCTTCATTTATATCACTCAAGTTTTCTTTTCCTTTTATTCCTGTATTCCTTAATAATTTTTATTAGCTTTTCTCTCATTTTTTCCCCATGTCTTTTTTTCCATCTTTTGATACTCTTATTCAATTCTTCTAAATTAACTATTGCAAATCCATTTGAAAACTTTAAATTTAATTCTGAAATAGATATTACAGGAATATTTCTTTCATCAAAAACTTCTTTAGCACTAGGAGAAATTTTACCATCAAATATAATACACTTTGGTTTTATATTTGATAAAAGTAAAGCAGTTGATCTTCCTCCAAGTTCTGGTTTAAGAATTAGTAATACATCGTCCTCAGTGACATGCCAATTTTCACATGCCTTTTTTATTCCTTCTTTAGTAAATGATTCTATAATTTTCACAGGAACTTTATTTTTGGAGTAAATTATATCGATTAACTTGTGCAATGACTTTAAGTTTTCTTCTAATTTTTTTCTTAATTCTAGCTCTCTTCTGTATTTTTCTTGTAAAGACTTTATAATTTTTATTTTTGCAGAAAGTTCCTTGTTTAGAAGTAAACCTTTTGAATATTCATAATGAAGTTTATTGATTTTTTCCTTTAATTTTTTATTTTCTTTTGACTTTTCACTTAATATCCTTTTTAACTTCTTATTTTCTTTTTTTAATTTTTTAATTAAATTGTTTTGATGTCTTATTTTCCTTTTATAAATGTTTAACAATCTTCTTAATTTGTAAAATCTCTTGGATTTTATTTTTGGTTTTGGTTTCTTTTTTTGCTTCTTTTCTTTCTTTTCGGATTTTTCCTTTGAAACAAGTTTTATGGCATCGCTAATAGGTTTATCATCCCTAATAACTATGCTTTTAACATAATTTTTCATAGATTCTTTAATTTTCGAACTTTCTAATTTTTTATCAATTTGTCTTAGTTTACCTTCATAATGTTTGTAAGTTTTAATAGCAGAAGCAAGAGCATCTCTTTCATGTGAATTTTCAGGTTCTAATTCATATTCCTTTTCAGAAAGAAAATTCTGAACAATTTCATTTTTTAATTCTTTTGACAATGATTTATGAGGAACATATATTTTTGAATTAAGAATTGTAGCTAATTTTTTGACCATTTTAGGAGGAGGACAAACATCTGTTCCAACTATAATTGTTTTACCATGCTTGATAATCTCATTTACTATATCGCTCAAAGAAGGGTTTTTCATGCTTTTCAATGTTAATAACTCATAATTTAGATCAATGATTGCTAATCCTACAGTGTGGCCAGGATCAAGGCCAACTATTATTGCTTTTTCATTTTCATTACCTACTAAATTTATAACCCCCTAATTCAATTAATACTTCATAAAAGACACCTTATGAATTTTCTTTTCTTTTATCTATTTCTTCTTTAACAAATTCTGACATTGTTTCCCTTACAAAATAAGCAGATCTATATTTAGTTAATTCTTCTTCAAGTTTTGACATGAACTTTAAATAAGCTTTTTCTTCATGTTCAAATTTCACAGGTGGCTTATACATAACTTTCATTAATATTAAATTTTCTGGGGGCATGGGTTCTATGTAAACTTTTTCTTCTGTATCTAAAAATTCATCTATTTTTTCAGGTTCATATTCTTCTTTTCCTATATCAAATAAAACTTTAACCATTTTTCTAACCATTTGCCATAAGAAACTTTCTCCAATCACATCGACCCAAATATATTCTCCTTTATCAACTACGTCCACTTTTTCTATATACCGTATAGGATTTCTTTCTTCAACCCTACGAGAAAAATTTGTGAAGTCATGCCTTCCTTCAAACTTTTTACTTGCTTCTTTCATCAACTCAATATTTAAACCATCGTTTGGTAATACATATCTATAGTGTCGCCTGTAAGCATACCTTGTCTTGAAACCATAAGGTACTGATGCCTTCCCAAGTATATATACATCATCAGGTAAACAACTATTTATCTGATTTATTATAACATCCTCGTCAGTGAAAAATGTTACAACATTGCCCAAAGCATGTACTCCTTTGTCTGTCCTTCCAGCGGATCTGAATCTTGCCACTCCTGATTCATCTAGAATTCCAGTCTCAACTAATGCTTTTATGAGTTCTCCTTCGACAGTTCTGAGATCTGGTTGCCTTTGAAAGCCAAAAAAATGAGTACCTATATATGCAACCTTTAATGCTATCTTTTTCATAGTTAACCACTCCATAAGGTGATAACATGGAAAAATGGGGATATCTTAGTGCACTCTTAGCAACAGTGTTATTTGGATTATCAGCTGCCTTTAGCAAAATCATGGTTAAATATGTTCATCCAATAGTGTTAGGAGCATTAGTGTATATAATAGCTGGTGCATTTCTTTTTTCAATAAAATTTTCTCCTATAGGTGAACCATTGTTAAAGCTTTTAAACAAGAGCATGTATACTGAAGATTATATATCTAGGAGAGATTATATAATACTTATCATTACAGCCTTATCCGGTTCCTCGATTGCACCATTTCTATACTATACTGGATTAAAATTTGTCAGTGCCGTAAATGCAGCTTTACTTTTAAATGTTGAAGTCTTATTCATAGTAATTATGAGTACGTTTATTCTTAATGAAATATTTAAAATTAAAGACGTAGTTGGCATGTTATTAATACTTACAGGTGCAGGTTATATAGCTACTCAAGGAAGTTTCCAAAATTTTGGTGGAAATTTAGTTGGCAATTTTTTAATAATATCTTCAGCTTTTTTTTGGGGAACTGACACAGTTTTAAGTAAATTTTTAAGTAAAAAAAGAGATTTAATTTGGATATCAGCAGTTAAAAGTACTATTGGTGGATTATCACTTTTATGTGTAGCTATTTTATTAGGTCTAAATTTTAAAATACCTGTCAATATGATACCATTTCTTACCTATGTTTCTATATTTAGTACTGGTCTAGCATTCATTTTAGTTTATTTTGCAATCAGGACAATTGGGTCAGCAAAAGTTGGATCTATATTTCCATTATCTTCATTTTTTGGAGCACTTTTTGCATCTTTTATCCTATCAGAAGAATTTGGGCCAATAAAGGCTTTTTGTGGACTTATAATGCTCCTTGGCGTGTTTTTACTTTACCATGAAAATAGCAAGTCTTTGTTTTAAAACATTTTTTAATTCTATTCAAAAAATAATAAAAAATTTTATATAAGTATTACTCAATAATTCCTCATGTAGTAATAACAAAAAAGGAGGTGAAAAGTTGAGGAAGTTTTTAGTGATTGCATTGTTTGCAGTGTTTTTATTGATTTCAGGGGCTTTTGCTGAAAATAAAACATGTGAAGTTAAAATAAATTTAAAATGGCAATACAATGAAACTGTAAATCCAACGATTGATATTAAAGCCGATAATGAGAGTTTAAATTTTAATAAATACATGGAAAACAATACTTCTTTGATTGTGAGATTTCAAGGTGATATTCAAAAACCATTTTTAATCACTATAAAAGCTCCTGGTTATCAACCTGTAACCAGAAATTTCGTTGTGGATCAAAGTGGTAAAGCAGTGTTGTCAGTAAATATGAATGCTAAGGAAAGTTATATCATTGGCAGAGAAATAACAAAAAGAGCTAGTAAATTTTTAGATTTTAAAAATTCTGATAACATACTTGTTATTACAACAGCTGGACATGTTAAATATAAAAATGAAACAACAGAAGATGCAATTGAAGGTATTTTAAATGAACTTGGGAATTCTGTAAGTTTTGGTAGAGGAAACATTCTTCTGCTGAGAAAAACTGCACTAGATACATTGGACTTTGCATTTATAACTAAAAAAGGTAAAAATATAACTATGGCCTATTTCAGAAATGCTAGTTTTTCACCTGTTTATATAGGCACAATATCTGAAAATATGAGTATGAAAGAATATTCCAAACTTTGTAACAGTTTAGGAAAAGATATTGCATTTAGTATTGCAAGTATTGCCAATGCTTGGGCATTAGGAGTTTCAGCAGATATATTAAGAGAGGCTGCATTTCATGGACATTTATGTGCTGGTACAATATGTGGATATGCAATGGTAGAAACATTGCTTAAATATTATCCTCCAAAAGGAGGGGCTATGGGAGAAGGAGTTAGTTACATTGTCCTTGGTGTCCCAGGTGGATCAGATGACGATGTTTTTGTTTATTCAATGGATGCAACACCAGGAAAGAGGGCATACATAGGCTACAATACCACCAATGATCCAAATATAGTAGGATTTATACGTTGGGATTCAAACAACAAAAAAGGAACTTTAATTGTGATGAAATATGATGTAAAAGAACTTGCGGAAGAATTCAAAAAAATCTATGGTCTAAATATTAAGGAAGATACACCTATCGAACTTAAATTCAATTCATGGCTTGTTAAAAAATTGATAAATAATCCAGAATCATTAGTGAAAATTTTGTATGCATTTGACAATCTCACAGAAGAACAAGTAAATTATCTTGCAGGTGGTACTAGTGGACGTACAGTTCAAAGTGCACATGGATTAGACATGAGTTACATTTTAAATCAAACAAATTTAGTGAATGCAACACCAGAAAACTTCATGCAGAAAAAAGGTAATCTAACTTATGATCAATTAAAAACAATTGGATTAGAAGCTGCAAGGTTGGCAGTGGATATATTTAAACAGTGTGGAATAAATGTTGAAAAGGACAATCTTAACTTTTTAGTTTTAACTTCAGCTGGTTATGCACGATTAAATGGCCAAGATACAAGCCCAATGTGGGATGGTATATATGACATCCTTGGTTCAAGGTTGAGTAGAAGAACTTTGTTACCAGTGCACAGTGCACTATGGAGTCCAATATGGTTTACATTTATATTAAAAGATGGTAAATACAATTCAAGTATATTAGGCAAAATAGGCGGCTTTGGAAAATTTAAATTCAATATAACCAAAGATGATAATCTACTTTTTGCTATCCAAATTGTCTATGATCCAGAGAAAGGATTAGTTGTAATTAATGATACAAAAGGTCCAATATACGACATTGGACCTGGATGGAATTATACCAACCCATCAGTTTCTAAAATATTCAAAAATTGGAACAGTGTAATCACAATTTCTAATGGATGGTCCTACGAACCGCCTTTTGATATGTTGATGGTTTATCTATTCCACAACCACATTTGTCCAGGAGTTTCCCCATCTTATTTAATAACAAATTATATATTCCAGAATTTTCCACGAGGGAAAGATGAAAAATATATTTACATTACTACTACGGATTATTGTAAAGATGATGGTATATTGTTGCTACTTGGTGTATCACCAGGAGCTGGGACCTACTATAATTTACGATTAAGTGACAATGATACCCAATCTCCATCCATTAATGGAGGAAACATGGAAGGTATACTCATTATCTGGAATGAAAAATTAAACATTGGAAAGGCAGTGATAATTACATTTAAGTGGCCACAGTTCTATCCAGGAACAAATTCATTAAAAGCATATATAGACTGGTATAAAGGAAAAGATCCTAAAGGAGTGGCCTCACCATATATACTAACTAAAGAGACAGAGAAATATATTACTGGGGATGAATTAAGCGTAATTTTAAAAGGTAGTAAATATTTATCTTCAGGCAATGTACTCAAATTTATCATGGAACTACCAAATCGTCAATTATCAGATTTAATTTCCGTTTTACCAATTTCATATCCAACTCAAGTAACTCGTCCAACAAATGTTTCAACTTTAATATCTCATGTAATTACTGGAAGTTCGATTTTTACAAGGATAATACCATATATATCAGGATTAGGAATTCCAATACATGAATCCATAAGTGGGATTTCAGGTCCTTCAGGTAAAGTTGGTGGTGAAATTGGTGCAAGGGGGGCAGCCCAAGCTGCTGGAGCAGCAGGTAAAGCATATGAGATTACACCAGTGTCTAAGGGAATTGGAAAGCCAGGAATTCCATTTGCAGGAATAATTGCTGTTATAATATTGATTGCATTAATAGCAGCAGGATATCTATTGAGAAGGCCGGAGAAATGATTTTCTTATTTTTTAATTTTCTATTTTAAAAAACAAAAAACTTAATTTAATTCTTCTAATAAGTTATTTGTAAAAATTCTAAAAGAAAAAGGTGAGAAAATGAAAAAAATTTTAATTATTGTAATGATATTGCTTTGTTTATCAAGCCCATTGTATGCAATGTCCAATCTACTAGTGACATTAGGAGAAGCAACAAACTCAAATAAATATTATAAAAGTAAAGTTTTGAGTTATTTTCAATCAAAAATCAATAAAAATATCAAAGATGCTAAAATATGTGTTATAACAGCTTCTGAGGTTAATGAAGTATCAAAAAATATAACAGGTAAAATTTATGCTCCAAGCCAAATATATTCATGTGCATTAGTTGATTTAAGTTACAACCAAGGAATAAAAGTTGAAGTAGATAAAAGTAAAATAAATATTGTTACTCCAGAGATGTATGCAAATGCTTTAGAATCCACAGGAATTGATAAAGGTTATGTAGTAGTTACATCCCCAGTGCCAGCAACTGGTGAATCTGCTTTAGCAGGTGTATTAAAATCTTATGAAGTGGCTGTAGGTGTACCAATACCAGAACCTGCTAAGAAATTATCTGTCGAAGAATTGAATCTTCAAAATAAAATAAGTAATGAAACTAATCAAAGTGGTGAAAAAATAGCAGCATTATTTAAAGAAGTTAAAAATCAAGTTAGAGAACAAAATATTCAAAATCCTGAAGAAGTTAAAACAATAATACGTAATGTAGCAAACAATATGGGTATAAATATTTCACAATCACAAGTAAATAACATGTCAAATTTAATTACAGAGTCACAAAAATTACAGAATACTTTACAAAATTTTAAACAAAAATTAAATGAAATCGCTGGGACACAAGGCTCAGGAATATTAGACCAAATATACAAGTTATTACAGGAATTTGTAAACATAATTCAAAATATATTCAACTCTTTGCAGAATATGGGGAGATAACAAATGATTATCGCCCAAAATAATTTACAATTTATATTAGAAGTGGCAATTTTAGTGCATTTAGGAATTCTTTTTTTATTTAATCTTTTAAATGTGTCCTTGAGATTGGCATTATCACTAAGTTTATTATTGACAATGTTTCTTTCTTTAATATTCAGTTTAGACACATTATGTTTATTTTTACCATTTGTTTCACATCAAGAATTTACACATGCATTTGGTCCACTTTCAATTTTGGGTTGGGTAACACTCACATCTGGAATACAAATTTTAAGGGAAAGAGGTGTAACTTCCCCATCTTTATCAAAGATCAATATTTTATTATTTTTCATAATATTGATTGCCGGGGGAATTATGCATAGATCTTTCTTGTTAATGTGGCTATTAGGTGTTGGCATTGGATATTATTTAATTTCAAAATGTTATAAAACAAAAACTAAAATAAAATTTAAAACTATTTCTTATTTTGTGGTAATTGCTCTTACTTCATTTACAGTATTAGAAATTTTGTCTAGAATACTTAATTTGGAGGTTCTTAGTCCTAGTGTGAGAATATCAAGAGTTGAAAAAAATATAATTCCTAGTTTACAAATGGTACTTCCAAATATTCGGTTCTGGGGACATGTTCCAGGATCCTGTCATTGGGGAAGCGAATGCCTTGGCGGCGCTGATGGATATATAACACTTCCAGTGACATTAATACATTTTCTCAGGCTCCCATATCATATATTTTATGGTATACTCGTAAATCAGAAAGATTACATTGATTATATGCTTCCAGGTATATTTGCAGTTGCTTTTGATGGAGGTTATTTCTCATTGCTGTTTTTACTTGTCTGGGTAGCATTTGTAACAATTTTAGCATCCAAAATATTAAAAAAATATAAAGAAAAAAGGTCTGAAGGAAGTACACGATATTTAGGCAGAGAGGCATTACTTATAGGATCACTATCAGCATTTATTTCTCAAAGTATGGTAGGTCTTTTTGTAGTTAATCGTAGTTTCAATGAATCAGCGCTCCTTACTTATATAATAATTTCTGCTTTAACAGTCGCACATGTAATCAAAGTAGAGCAGTGAACTTCTCCACAAAGTCCCTTCTTTATAGAGAAGACTTGTTTGAAAAATTATCTCTTTATATGAAATAATCCTGAAAGGCTATCAAAGTTGTCTCTTCCATCCTTTAGAATCTTACATGCTAATATAATCTCTTAACTTATTTTCATAGCTTATCCTTTTGACGTTGGATTTACTTTCCTGAATACGGGGCTTTTCCAGCTTGTATTAGTAAGTGTAGAAATTTATCCCAAGCATCCAATGTTTGGGCAAAATTATGCTTTCTTAAAAGTTATATTTATTGAATAACTATTATATTCAACTCATCTCCACGCTTCGCTAAAAACTTCTTGCCAATAGAATTAAAAATTAATGAGGTGGAAGTAGTGAAATCACAATATAAAAATTTAGTTGAAATATATAATAATTTAGAAAATAAAGCAACTACAATGGCACTAATAGAGGGTATAATAATTTGCATTATGAGTTTAAGCATAACACAGTTAATGAAGCTTTCAAACTTTGTATTTCTTCTCATACTTCCTCTAATTTTTTTAAGTTCATCTGAAATTTATAGTATTAAGTCAATGTTTTTACAAATCAATGAAGAAGACAATGAAATTAAAAAATTTCAGGAGAAAATAACATTGAAAAGAAAATATGTGAATAAGGCCATAAAATTTTTTATTCTTGGATTGTTTACATATATCATAATCTTTATTTTTTTATTTTTTGAAGTTAAATTTAAATATTAGTATCGATAAAGCATGTAAAGATATCAGGACACGTATTTTTGAGGTTTTAGATAAATCTAAAATTTTATCATGAATCCTATAATTAGGAAAAAAAGGTGTTGAACATGGCAATATGGCAAGGTAGATCTAGAAGGAAACCTACTGGTGGAAGATTAAAAATGCACAGAAAAAAAAGGAAGCATGAATTAGGCAGAGAACCCATCATGACAAAAATTGGTGAAAGAAAAATTAAAATTGTAAGGACAAGAGGTGGAAATAAAAAAGTGAAGGTTGCTGCAGACAAAAAGATAAATGTGGCTGACCCAAAAACAAATGAAGTTAAGCCAGCAAAAATAATAAGTGTTGTTGAAAATCCTGCAAATCCACATTTAGTAAGAAGAAACATAATAACTAAAGGTGCCATTGTAGAAACTGATCTTGGTAAAGTAAGAGTAACATCACGTCCAGGTCAGGATGGCGTTATAAATGGGGTTTTAATTGAGGAGAAAAAAGAGAATGGCTAATAACTATATCTCAAATTTAATTTTTTGGAAGTGTTGATTTTGGAAAAGGAAATAATATTAAAACGTGTGAATGAATTTTTAGATCATATAAATAAAAAATTACCTGAAAGTATGGAATTAGAGTTTGAGGGATACTACAAAAGAGGTTTTTTTGTAACAAAAAAGAGATATGCATTAATAGAAGATGATAAGATCATCGTTAAAGGTTTAGAATTTGTTAGGCGTGATTGGGCACCTATAGCTAAGAAAACCCAAGAGAAAGTTTTATATACTATATTAAAGGAAGGATCTCCAAAAAAAGCTGAAAAAATTATAAGAAAAGTGATTAAAGACATAAAAGAAGGAAATTTAAATTTGGAAGATCTTGTCATACATACACAAATAACAAAAAAATTGGATGAATATAAACAAATAGGACCTCATGTGATTGCAGCAAAAAAAGCTTTAAGAAGAGGAAGAAGAATAGATCCCGGAGCAATCATCAGATATATAATAGTTAAAGGATCAAGGCCAATCAGTGAAAGAGCAGAACCCATTGAAGATGTTTCGCTAGAAGATTATGATCCTCAATACTATATTGAGCACCAAGTTTTACCAGCAGTTTCAAGAATAATGAAAGCATTAGGATATTCTGATGAAGATTTAAAAAGTATTATATATGGTGAAAGGCAGGCAAGTTTAGATTCTTTCCTATAAAAAATAGTCTTGATGAAAATGTATAAGACAGTATTTTTTGATATAGATGATACACTCTATAATACTTCTGAATTTGCTGAATTAGCACGTAAGGCAGCATTAGACGCCATGATAGAGGCAGGATTGCCTTTATCTCGTTCTAAAGCCTATAAGTTGCTCAGAGATATTATAAAAGAAAAAGGTTCTAATTATGGAAAACATTTCAATTTATTGACTAAAAGAGTCTTAGGTAAAGAAGATCCGCTATTGATAGCTTTAGCTGTTATAACATACCACAATGTTAAATTTGCACATCTAAAACCATTTCCAGAAACAATACCTACTTTATTGTATCTGAAATGTAAAGGATATAAAATAGGTGTGATATCAAATGGATTAACAATAAAACAATGGGAAAAATTGATTAGATTAGGTATTCATCATTTCTTCGATGTGGTAGTTACATCAGAAGAAGTTGGAGTAGAAAAACCAGAACCTGGTATATTTAAGGAAGCCTTAAAAAGAATAAAATCAAAAGCTGAAGAAGCAGTGATGGTAGGGGATAAACTTAAAGAAGATATTTTAGGCGCTGTCAAAGTTGGAATGTCTGCAGTGTTAATAGGTGATATATCTGAAAAAGAAAAAGAATATTTAAAAAAATTAGAAAATAAAACAAATAAGAAAATATATGTAATCTCAAAATTAGATGAATTAAAAGAGATTTTATGAATTTTCTAAATTTGGTGATTATATGGAATATAATTACTATCATGATGAACTCATGGTTGAATTATTTGAAATTTTAAAACAGCCAAAAGACCTTGATAGTTTGGATCTTTCAGACACATTTGTTGAAAATCTTGTTTTAAAAATAATTTCAATGCATGGTACTATTAGAACAAGTAAAATAAAGGAGATAACAGGATTACATTTAGATATATTGGAAGAAGTTTTGCATGAGTTAGAGAGAAGAGAATTATGTGCACAAGTTAAAGGTGGGTTTTTATTTTCAAGTGTTGATTATACGATTACTAAAAAAGGAAGAGAATTTGCCGAAAGAATAATGAAAGAAAATCCATACATAGGGATGGCACCTGTTTCATATGATAGATATTACAAAGTGATGGAGGCTCAATTAAAGGGTAGATTTCCAATTGAGATTCCAGAAGAAGTTATAGAGGAAGCATTTAAAGGAGTTGTTGGAGCTGAACATGCTAAAGAAGCACTAGTAGATTCATGTACATCTGGTAGAGGTGTGTTTATTTATGGACCACCAGGTACTGGTAAAACATTTCTTACAAGTAAAATGTCTAAATTGCTCCCACCAATAATAATACCTAAATATGTGGAGTTTGGAGGACAAGTTGTTGAATTATATGATCCTGATTTCCATGTATTGTGTAAAGAACAGCCAGAAGATCCTCGGTGGGTTAAAATATATGCACCTTTTGTGTTTACAGGTGCTGAGTTAAGTTTAGAGAAATTAGATACAAATTACAACCATAATAAGGGCGTTTATGAATCTTCACCCATTATAAAAGCAAATGGTGGTGTTTTATTAATAGATGATTTAGGAAGACAAAGGGATGACCATGAAGTAATACTTAATAGACTTATAGTACCTATGGAGAACAAAATAGATACTGTCTATATAAGAGGAGTACCTGTAAGTTTTTATTCACATTTCATACCAGTTTTTTCAACAAATTTAGACATAAGTATAATGGACGAAGCTCACTTGAGGAGAGCACCAATTCATGTATTTTTAGGTCCTCCATCAACAGATGAAATCGCAAAAGTATTCAAAAACAATTTAGATAAATTAGGAGAATTATATACAGATGAAGCAATAGAAAGATTCACAAAAACATATAAACCAACTGATGAAGGCGGTGAAGGATTAGAACCAACTTTTGCTCATGCAAGAGATATAGCTGAAATAGCACAAGCAGTGAGAATAAGATTAGGTAAAGAATATATTGATGAAGAAGTAGTTGAGGAAGCATTGAATAGACATGTGTTAATAACTCTACAGAGGAAAAATATAGATATAACTGCAGAAGGTAAAATAAGGACATATAGAATAGAAACTTCAGAGATAGAAAAAACAAAAGAAATATTGTTAAAAGAAGGTGCTTTACAAGTTTCTACAGAATCAAATTCTGTAATTGTAGACGTTGATAATACAGTGACACCCTCACAAATCCTAAAAGTTCTTGAAAATAATGGAATAATACCTAATAAAGTAGAAATAATAGGTGAAACTGATCGAGAACTAAGAAAATTTGTTTTAACAGAGGGATAGTTGAAAGCTATACTAACTCAGCTTTAGCTTTTTTAAATGCATTGTACAATTCATCATCATAGGCTACAAGTATTATTTTAATCTTTTTCCCCTTTCTTTCTAAAAATTTTTTCATTACTTCAATCATTGATTTAGCAGCTTTTTCTTTTGGTAAACCACCAACTCCAGTACCCATACCGGGGAAAGCAACAGATGATACTTTTAATCTTAATGCTTCTTCTAAGGCAGCAGATGTCGCCTTTTTTATAGTTTCTATATCTGTAGGTTGGGAAGGTTTTTTCATCGTTGGTGCATGTATGACATATCTTGCTTTTAATTTTCCAGCAGTTGTAGATATTGCATCGCCAATATCTATAGGGGCTTTAGACATTGCTTCCTTTTCTATTTCTTTTCCTCCACGATTTTTTATTGCTAATGCTACACCGCCACCCATTTTTCCATATGAATTCGCAGGATTTACGATTGCATCTGCCTTAACTTCCGTAATATCTCCTTTTATAATTTCTATTTTATCTTTCAAGTGTTTATCCTCCACACTTTTTAATAATTTATTTAACTTTTTTGTTAAAATAAAATTATTCAAACACAATGTATATATATGAAAGAAACTTTGTATTTCTAATGTACATTAATTAATATCAAAGGAGGTGAAATTAGTGAGAAAATTTACATTGCTGATGTTACTGTTGATAGTAATTTCAATGAGTGGAATTGCAGGAGCTGCAGAAGTAAAGAATCTAAACACGAGCAAAACATTCACTAAAATTCAGGAGGCTATTGATGATCCAAGTACAACAGATGGCAATATAATAATCGTTGGTCCAGGTAATTATACAGAAAATATACTAGTAAATAAGTCTCTAACTTTGAAATCTAATGGAAGTGCAATAATTAATGCTGTAAGTTCTGAAAAATCTACCATAACAATAAAAGCAAACAATGTGTGGATTGAAGGATTTATAATTATTGGAGGAAAAAATGGAATTTACATGGAAAATGTTACTGGTTGTACAATAACTAACAATACAATACAAAATGCCTTTGTCAGTGGGTGGGAATACTATGGAGGAAATGGAATTTGCTTAGTAAATTCCACAAACAACACTATAACTAATAATATCATCAGAAATAACACATGGAATGGCATTAACGTTTGTGAGTCCAAAGGAAACATTATTAAAAACAATACAATAATGTATAGTGGAGGAATAGGAATTTACGTTTGGGGATTTAACAAATTCGAAGGAAACAATATAATTGAAAATAATAGAATTATAAATGCAACCTATGGAGGTATATATCTATTTAGACCCTCAAATAACAAAATTTGTAGGAACTATATTGCAAATGTCAGCAGTGGTGGAGGAGGAATGTCAGGTGCCATTTGCATAGATGTATCAGATTACAACATTGTCAAAGACAACATTGGTATTAATTGTGATGGAGGATTATTTACAGATGGAATGATAGGCAATGAGATAACCAATAATATATTCAAAAATTGTAAAGTAGCAGTGAGTGAAAGTACTTATGGTCCAGCATCTAGGAACAATAAAATATATGGAAATTACTTTATTAACTACGAAACTGCAATATCTGATCCAAAAGGAGAATTAGTTGATAATATCTGGAATACAACTGAAGGTGGCAATTATTGGTCAAATTACACAGGAAATAATACAGGAGATGGAACTGGTAACATCCCATACTACTATGACAATAAACCATTAGTTGTCGATTTAGCAATTGAAGATATTGCAGCAAAGCCATCAGGAATAGAAGTACGTGTTAAAAATTTAGGAAAGGCAGATATCAAAAAAATAGACCCATTAACTAAACTCAAAATAAAAATAAGTTGTGATAATGATGTATATGAAACATTTATAGATCCACTTTCTGCAGGAGAATCACAAATTGTAAGATGGGACAAAATTGTTCCAGAAGGAAATCATACAATAAAAGCTGAAATTCCATACAGTGCTGAAGGTTATTTAATAGGAACAAATATCAGAGATGCAGACATCAGTAACAATGTATTCTCAAAAATTGTGCAAGGTTTTGTTCAAAACAAAACCTTCACAATAACCCTAACAAACTTAGGAAAATCAACAATAACCATAAAATATTACATCTCAATCTACACAAATCCAGTTAATGGAACTAAAGTCAGCTATAGAGAATTAACAATAACTCTAAAGCCAAATGAAACAAAAACAATAGAGTTAGGTAAATATCCATTTAAATATGCAGTATCTGGAACAATGATTGTCAAAAATCCATCAAGATATAGAATTCCATTAAATCTAAGAATAAAATATGAAATTGAGGGATTGAATCCACAGATGAGGGAGATAAGTAAATACATAGCTCCAAGGGGAGAATTTAGGTATATAGCTAGATATACAGGGAAAGAAGAAGGATATGCTGATGTTTGGTGATTCTTTTTTTATTTTTTTTATTTTTTAAGAATTTACAACATAAATTTTTTCAATTTTTTCTACCACTTGGTCCCATGTAAACATTTTTTCAACCTTTTTACGTCCATTTTTGCCCATTCCTTTAGCTATTTTTTTGTTTTTCAATAAAAATTTTAGCTTTTCACATAATTCAGAAATATTTTGTTTATTGACTAAAAACCCATTGATGCCATCGTCAATTACTTCAGTTACGCCTCCTGACTTATATGCTATCACTGGTTTATAACATGCGTTAGCTTCCACAAGAACCATTCCAAAACCTTCTCTTGTTGAAGGCAAAACTAAAACTTCTGACTTTTTTATTTCTTTAATTACGTCGCTGTAATCATCTATTTTCCCAAAAAATTTAACTTTATCTTCTATGCTCAATTTTTTTACTAAATTTTTCAAATTTTTTGATACCACTCCATCGCCTATTATTTTTAATTTTACATCAGGTATTTCATTTACAAGTAATTTAACAGCTTTTATTAATTCATCAACATGTTTATGTGGAATTAATCTTCCAACAAATATTATTGAATTTTTATCAATGCCATTACATTCTACTGAATCTATTAATTTTAAATCAACACCATTATAGACAACATGAATTTTATTGTTAGGAATACCATATTTTCTATTTAAAATTCTTTTTACAGCATTGCTCACTGTTATAATTTTCTTAAATGGCAGTTTGTATAAAATTTTTTCAAAAAAATTAGCAATGCTACCATAATATATCCATTGTTCCTTATTTTTTTCTTCTGCTACATCATGAATGGTACCTATCACATTTTTTTGTATTTTCAAAATATAAGCTAAAGATGCAGGAATTAATGGGATGAATGCTTGAGCATCCACAACATCATATTTATGGGTTGTTAACCATTTAAATACAGAAATTATAAATCTTAAAAAATCTAATGGAGACCTATAAGGAGGGTTATTTATTGTTGGTCCTAAATGATACACATTTATTCCATCAATATTCTCATATTCAGGAACATTGCTAATTTTCATACATAGGACATCAACTTCATGACCTCTTCTTACAAGACGTTTTGCTATTTCATAAAGCCTTCTTTCTCCTCCACCTTGATAATGAGGAATGAAAAAATCTATAATATAACATATTTTCATCTTTTCACCCCATTTTAAAAAATTTAGGTAAGATAAATATGAAATTAATTATTAGAATCAGAGCTCAGTCTCTTCATCATTTTTGTCAGCCCACGGCGCCTTCATCATCAGAAATGTGAGTTCTTCATCATAGGCAATGTCAGCACCCGCGCCCTTTCATCATCAATAAAATTTTTATTTTTTTAATTTTAAAAGTGTAAAAATAGCTAAAATTCCTACAATTATTATACTTATTGCAGCAAAACGAAATGATATCCTTCTTGACCTCCAGAAATATGCTATTATTATCAATGTAGCAATGGCAATGATTTTCAGAAAAATTTTTAATTGGATGTTCATTTTCATGTCTCCTAAAAACTTAATTATATTTTTAGACTAAATTTTTAAATAATATACTCTTTAAATTTTTGATAATCTACTTTTTGAGGGAAAGATATGAAAATTCATGTATTTAGATATGATCCCAAAGTTGATAATAAACCATATTATGAAACATATGAAATAAGTAAAAAGGAAAAAATGACAGTATTAGATGCATTAAACACAATAAATGCAAAATATGGGGCAAATATTGCCTTTAGAAGTTCATGTAAAGCTGGACAATGTGGATCTTGCGCTGTAAAAGTTAACGGAAAACCTGTTTTAGCTTGTAAACATGAAGTAGAAAACAATGCCATTATAGAACCTTTAGATTTACCTGTCATTAAAGATTTAATTGTTGATAGGAAAGAAATGGAAAATAAAGCACGTGAAATGCATTTATATTTACATTCAAAAAAGACTAAAGATCTGAGAATCATAAAACCAGAAAAGTATTGGGATTCTAGGAAAGTTAGAGGTTGTATCGAGTGTTTTTCATGTTTAACAGCTTGTCCTGTTATCAAAGAGACTTCAAAATATTTAGGACCCTATCATATGAACTATATAGCTAAATTTGCATTTGATCCAAGAGATGAATATAATAGAGTGTCCCAAGGAATAAAAAAAGGAATTTATTATTGTACTACTTGTGGAGCATGCGAAGAAGTGTGTCCTAAAGGACTAAATCTTCCAGGAGATGCAATAGAAAAATTGAGAGAACTTGCATATAAAGAAGAGATGGGTCCATTGCCTCCACACACATCTATTAGAAAACGCGTGGAAAAAACTGGAAGATCCGTAGATTTCATTGGAAAATCATTTATAGACAATGTCTCAAAATTTGGGGAAAGCAATATAGCATTCTTTACGGGGTGTTTAGTTGATTATAGAATGCCAGAAGTTGGTGAAGCATTACTAAAAATATTTGAAAATATTGGATTAGATATAGATGTTCCTAAAGGACAAGTATGTTGTGGATCTCCATTAATACGTACAGGGCAGACTGATATTGTAAAAGAACTTGTAGAGAAAAACAGAGAAATATTTGAGGGATATGATACTGTAATAACATTGTGTGCTGGGTGTGGATCAACACTAAAAAATGACTATCCTAAGTTTGGTGTTAAATTAAATGTTAAAGACATAAGTGAATTTTTAGTTGATAAAAATCTAAACCTTAAACCTATTAAAATGAGAGTAACCTATCATGACCCTTGTCATTTGGCTAGAGGACAAAACGTTCGTAAAGAGCCACGAAAAATTTTAAATAAAATTCCTGGATTAGATTTTGTTGAAATGGATGAACCTGATAGGTGTTGTGGTGCAGGTGGAGGTGTGAGATCAGGCAAACCTGAATTAGCCCAAAAACTGGCTAAAAAGAAAATAGAGATGGCAGAAAAAATAAATGCAGATGCAATTATAACCATATGTCCATTTTGTCAATTAAATATGCAAGATGCAGCAAATAAAAAATCTACAAAAATTAAAGTTTTAAACATAGTAGAATTATTAAGAAAAGGTTTGTAACGATGTTAGAAAATATAACTGTCGTATTTGTTGAACCAAAGACCGCGGGAAACATAGGTTTTATGGCAAGAGCAATGAAAAATTTTGGATTGAAAAAATTAATCCTTATAAATCCCTGCAAATTAAGTAAGGAAGCATATTATCATGCAGTGCATGCTAAAGATATTATAAAGAATTCTAAAGTCTACGAATCTTTAAATAAAATGCTTGAAAAAGAAAATATTAATTTATTGGTTGGTACAAGTGGCGTAGTTGCAGGGGATCGTAATATAGAGAGGATATCAGTTACGCCAGAATATTTGGCTGAAAATATACAAAAAAATACGGCTATTTTATTTGGAAGAGAAGACCATGGACTATACAGCCATGAGTTAAGAATGTGTGATCTTATCCTTACAATTCCAACAAGTAAAGAATATCCTATTATGAATGTGTCCCATGCAGCCGCAGTAATTTTTTATGAATTATTCAAAAAAATGGAAGATACATGTGAAATTGAGAAAGAAATTGCATCCTACAAAGAAAAAGAATTGTTAAAAAAAGAAATAAATGAAGTTGTATCAAAATTAGACATGCCAATACATAAAAAAAGAAATGCAATAAAAGTTTTTAAAAACATAATTGGTAGATCATTTTTAACTAAAAAAGAATTTCATGTATTGATGGGTATATTTAGATCCATAAAAAGAAATATATAGTGGGAAAGACAATGTTATTTGGAGATAACACTACTGGCTTAATCTTACTTTTAATTTTCTTAATTATTTTTCCAATGGTAATGAATCAGATGCTTCTACGCAACGTATCTAGATATGTAGAAGAAATGGAAAAGAAAGTTGAGGAAGCCGAAAAATTAATAATAAAGATGTGTAAAAGGAAACATTCAAAAGAATTAAAGAAATTTTTAGAATTCTTTGTTGCAAAGCCATCTAGATTAGACCCACATGGAATTGTGAAAAGATTTGAAAAAATATTAAACATGAGTGAGAAAAGATTTAAAGAGGTTGCAGATAAGGTCTTAGAGGATTTAGACGAAGAAAAAAAATCTAATTTTATAATGGCTTTAAAATCTACCTTAAGTTTGAAATCAACGGCAAAAATCATAAGACATAACCTTGAATTAGCTAAAAAAACAAAGAATTTTCAAATATTAATAGCATTGCAAATGAACCTCAACCTAATAAGACGTTTTTTTGAAGCTCAATTTGAAGGTGTTAAAGCATTTTCAAAAGGATTACCAGTTGGTGACAGTGCCGGGGTAGTTGTTGCTGGAGCCCTGATGGATGGTAACGATGATTTGAAAGAAATGGGAGATATGGTATATACTAAAAAAAGTATAGATGGTAGAAATGTGATTATAGTAAGAAGTAAAGGACCTGGGGCAAGAATTGGTAGAGTTGGAAGAGTAGTAACAAGATTAATTGACAAAAATAATATTGATCATTTAATTATGATAGATGCTGCTGTAAAATTAGAAGGAGAAAAAACTGGAAGTGTTGCTGAAGGTGTGGGGGTCGTAGTTGGCGGAACAGGCGTTGAAAAATGGTTAATAGAAAATAAAATCACTGAAAAGGACATAGATGTGAGTTCAGTTATAATTAAAATGAGTCTTGAAGAAGCTGTAAGTCAGATGAATAAAAAAATATTAGAAGGATGTAAAAAAGCAATAAAAATTGTTAATAAAATGATTGAAAGATATGAAAAAGATAGTAATATTCTTGTTGTTGGAGTAGGCAATAGTTCAGGAATACCTAATGTTGTTGAAGATCTTTCTAAAATAAAAATTAAGGAAGAGGTAAAAAATGGCAATACTAAGTGATAGAGACATTGAAAAATATTTGAAAAAGGGTATTATATCTATAGAACCATTAGAAGACCCAAAAAATCAAATACAGCCAGCATCTGTAGATTTGAGGGTTGGTCATAAATTTAAAAGTTTTAAAATTATTAGAAAACCATATATAGATCCAAAAAAAGGACGTGATTTAGAATCATATATGGATACATTTCATTTGGAAGATGGCGAAGCTTTTATCATTCATCCAGGTGAATTTGCATTAGCAAGTACTTATGAAACTATTAAACTTCCAAAACATCTAGTAGGAAGAGTTGAAGGTCGTTCTTCTATTGGAAGGTTGGGCGTGACAGTTCATGTAACAGCAGGTTATATAGATCCTGGATTTCATGGAAAGATAACATTGGAAATATCAAATATAGGTAAGATGCCAATAGCAATATATCCAAAGCAAAGAATTTGTCAAATAGTTTTTGAAACAATGACCTCTCCTGCTAAAAGGCCATATGGACATCCTGAGAGAGATAGTAAGTACATGGGACAGAATGGCCCTGAAAGTAGTAAAATATCAAAAGATTATGAGATAAAACATGGTAAAATTTAAACTAGGTGATAACATGGATAAAGTAATGGAAATCGCAAAAAGAAGAGGATTTTTATGGCCTTCATTTGAAATATATGAAGGACTTTCAGGATTTTATGATTATGGTCCTTTGGGAGTTCTATTAAAAAGAAAAATAATTGAAAAATGGAGAGAATACTATACAATTAAAGAAGGATTTTATGAAGTAGAGACACCAAATGTCATGCCAAAAGAAGTTTTAAAGGCATCAGGCCATGTTGATCATTTTAATGATCCAATGACAAAATGTAAAGATTGTTCAGAAATTTATAGAGCAGATCACCTTATAAAAGATGAGACAGGTGAAGATGTAGAAGGTCTCAGCAATGAAAAACTTACAGAAATAATTTCTAAGAAAAAAATAAGATGTCCTAAATGTGGGGGACACCTATCACATGTATGGAGCTATAATTTAATGTTTCAAACATTGATAGGACCAACTGGTAAAAAAGTTGGATATTTGAGGCCTGAAACTGCACAAGGAATTTTTGTTCTTTTTAAGAGATTAATGAGATTTTATAGAAATAAATTGCCTTTTGGTGTTGTACAGATTGGTAAATCATTTAGAAATGAGATATCACCTAGACAAGGTGTTATAAGGCTTCGTGAATTCACTCAAGCTGAAGCAGAAATATTTGTAGAACCAGATAACAAAACACATCCCAAATTTCATAAAGTAGCAGATGAAAAATTAAAACTTTTTTCTGCAGAAAAACAACTTAACGGTGAAAAACCTGAAAAAATTTCATTAAAAGAAGCTGTAGATGAAAATATTATATCTAGCGAATTGTTAGCTTATCACCTTTATCTAACAAAAGAGTTTCTAACTGATTTAGGAATACCTGAAGAAATGATAAGATTTAGACAACATCTACCTAGTGAAATGGCACATTATGCCGCTGATTGTTGGGATGCTGAAGTATATATGGGAGAATTTGGATGGATAGAAGTTGTAGGAATAGCTGATAGAACAAATTATGATCTTAAGTCTCACATGGAAAGTAGTGGTGAAGATCTAAGAATATTTGTTGAGTATGAAAAACCCAAATTGGTTAAAAAAGTTGAGATACATCCTAGAATGGATAAAATAGGTCCTAGATTTAAAGAAAAAGCCAAGAAAATTTTAAAAAAGCTAAAAAATATGGAACCAGAAAAAATTAAAAAAGAATTGTCTAAAAATGAAGGAAAAATTAAGATTAAGATCGACAATGAAGAATTTGAAATATATGAAGATGAAATAGAAATAAAAGAAAAAAGGAAATATATAAAAGGTAAAAAAGTTCTTCCACATGTCATTGAACCATCTTTTGGTATAGATAGAATTTTTTATGCAACAATGATACACAACTTTGTAGAAGATGATGAAAGAACTTACTTTGATTTTCCAACAGATATAGCTCCAATACCAGTTGCAGTCTTTCCATTACTCAATAAAAAAGAATTGATAAATTTAGCAATTAAAATAAAGAAAGATTTACAAAAAGAAGGTTTAATCGTTAATTATGATGAGTCAGGAACTATAGGTAGGCGTTATGCTCGTGCAGATGAAATAGGAATTCCATTTGCAATTACAGTTGACCACCAATCTATAGAAGATGGTACAGTTACAATAAGGAATAGATCTGATAAAAAACAAGTTAGGATTGCCATTAATAAAATACCAGATACTATTAAAAAATTGATCAAAGGTGATATAAAGTTCCATGAATTATTTTACCATGAAGAACTTTTAGTTCGTGATTAGATGAAACATTGTCACTTAAAAAAGAAGATAAAATATGATGGTAGTCAATTAAAACCATTTTGGGCACTGGAAGAATTAAATATAAAAGGACCTAGTATAGTCACGTGGATAGGTCCAATGAATATAAAAAAGGAAAAAATAGTAGATTATGAAGATAAAGGGAGAGAAATAAAAGGAGGAGAAATGGCACATTTTATTATTGAACATTTTGACAGCCAACCTGGTAACATAAAATTATGTTACCATAGACAAAGGATGTTAATAATGATATTAAAAGAAGAACTATTGAAGATGGGTATCAAGACAAGAAGAGAAGGCGATGATCTCTATATTAATGATTCTAAACTTACAGTGTCTATAGCCACTGCTTCAATAAGTAGTATGAAAATACATTTGGGCATAAATTTAAGTAGTGAAGGTACACCAGAAAACATAAAAACAATAGGTCTCAAAGAATGTAACTTAGATAATAAAGACATCAAAAAATTGATTAAAAATGTTGCTGAGAAGTATATAGAAGAAATTAGAAAAATTGAAGAGGATATTACAAAAACAAAAACAATGTAATGTGGGAATTAAATGGAAGTTGTATTAAATGGTATTCATGCAAATTTAAGGTTTTCAGCAGCGCATATAATACCTGGTCATGAATTTTGTGGACGCTTACATGGTCATTCGTATATTGTAGATGTTAAAGTCAAAGGTAAAGAATCTGGTAAGTTTGGTTTTGTAATTGATTTCAAAGACATTAAAAAAATCGTCCGTTCAATATGTTCAAAACTTGATCATAAGGTATTGATACCAAAGAATAATGACATGATGGAACTTGAAATCAAGAATGACTCTGTAATTTTTCAGATTGCTAATAAAAAATATGAACTTCCGAAAGAAGATTGTGTTTTGCTTGATATAAAATCAACAACTGCAGAATCGTTAGCAAAATATTTTGCAAATCTTATTTTGAAAAAAATTGAAGAGAAAAACGGATACAAAATTTCAGAAATTGAAGTGTGTGTAAATGAAGGTATTGGACAAGGAGCAATATTTAAAAAGAAAGTGAAAAAATGAAAGCACCAGTGTATGAAATATTCTCAAGTATTCAGGGAGAGGGATTATTAGTTGGAAAAAGACAAATATTTGTAAGATTTGCTGGATGTAATCTAGATTGTATATATTGTGATACACCGAAAAGTAGAGATCCTAAGAATGGGAAATTATTTTCAGTTGATGAGCTTTATAAATCAGTAAAAAGTTTGGTAACACCTGATTTACATTCTATTTGTTTGACAGGTGGAGAGCCTTTACTTTATGCTGATTTTATAAAAAAATTTTTAAAAAAATGTGAATTTAATGCTTTGTTGGAGACAAATGGATCTCTACCAGACAATGCAAAAGTAATATCGAAATTTATAGATTATGCAGCAGTAGATATAAAATTACCTAGATATATTACTGTTATGGGTGAAGAAATCATAGAAAAAGAAATTGAAACGATAAACATATTAATGGCAAAAAAGGTATACACTTATTGTAAGATTGTAGTCTTACCATCTACAAAAGTCAAAAGTTTAAAAAAAGTCGTTAAAAAAATTAGAGATGGGATTGTAAATCCGTTAGGGCTTCAAATAGTGTTACAGCCAAGTAGCCCTTTAAAAAATTGGATTGGTAAGCAAAAACGCCTACTTAAAATGTCTGAGATAATAGGTAAAGATTTTAATGTGAGAATCATACCTCAAATTCACAAGATCCTAAAATTTCGGTGAGGAGGTCTTAGTTTGGATATAGAGACGAAAATAACTGTACGCGATGCCATGACACCAAATGTTATAACAGCACCACCAAATATTAGTGTAGCAGAAGCTGCAGCAATAATGTCTAAAAAGCGTGTTGGGAGTATAATTATCAAGGACAACTCAGGTCCTATAGGATTAGTAACTGAAAGTGATATAATTAGGAAAGTTGTTGCAAAGGATTTAAAAGCTAGTGAAGTTAAAGTCAGTGAAATCATGACAAAAAATTTGATAACTATTGAACCAGAGAGCGAAATACGTGAAGCTGCTCACTTAATGGCAAAAAATAATATAAGAAGGCTTCCTGTAGTTAAGAATGGTGTCTTAGTTGGTATAATAACATCAACAGATATAATGGTAGTGGCACCAGAATTAACTGAAATTTTAGTTGAGAATGCAAGAATGAAAGAAAATGAATTTTTACAAAGAGAAGAACGAGAAGAATCAATACCAGGTGTATGTGAAATTTGTGGAACTTATGCTGAATATTTAGAAGAGGTTGATGGAAAATTTGTATGTGAGGATTGTAAAAGAGAATTAAAGGGTGAATAAAGTGAAAATCAAAGAAATAATGACAACAAATCCTATCGTTGTTTCTCCAGACATGGCAGCTACAAAAGTAAGATCTTTATTTAGGGAAGAGAGGGTAAGATGTTTTCCAGTTGTAAATAATGGTAAATTAGAGGGAGTTATTACAAGAGGAGATGTACTCCGAATCACTTCAACTAGATCTAACATAACCGTTAAAGGATTAATGGAAAAACCTACAGTTTTGTTAACGCCAGATGCAGATGTAATGGACGCTGTAAAGCGTCTTGTTTCTGCAAAAAAAACACATGCTCTCATAATTAAAGATAGTACAAGCATGGAATTAATTGGAATTGTCAGTGTTTTTGATATTTTCCAAAGTTTTTTAGATGCTAAAATAAGACCTAAAAAAGAAAAAATAAAAGATATTTTTACAGAAAATCCTGTAGTTTGTGATTATGAAGATCCTATCTACAAAGTGTGGGACAAAATGAATGAATCAGGTTATTCTGGTTTACCTGTATTAAAAAATGGAAAATTGATTGGAATCATCACCAGAAAAGATATAATTGATTCTGGATATGTTAGGATAAATAGAGAATCAAAGAAACATGTTAGAAAAAACATAGAAGTGTATAGAGTCATGAAGACTCCTCCAGTTGCTGTAACCAAAGAAGACGATGTCTATGATGCAATGAAATTAATGATAGAAAAAGATATTGGAAGACTACCAGTTGTCGAAAATCCAGAATATATTAATAACGAATCATATGTTGTAAGAAGAGCTGATCTTATTGGAATAGTCACTAGGAAGGATATTTTGAAGGCATATGTTTAAATAAATTGTAATTTTTAGTGGTTTGAGGTGTTATAATGAGAAAAAAAATTCTGGAAAATATTGGTAAGTCTCTGGATAGAGGACCTGTAGAATTTGATACTAGACTTTCAGATAAAGAAGGAGACATAATGAGTATTGCAAATAAGGATGTTATAACAGTACCGCCTGGAATTAGCGTAAAAGAAGCATCTGAAATAATGGTGAAAAATAAAGTTAGAAGATTACCAGTAGTTTCTCCAAAAAATGAGCTTCTTGGAATTATTACGGCCACAGATATTGTAGATTTTTTAGGAGGAGGAGAAAAATTTAAAATAATTGAAAATAAATATAATGATAATTTTTTAGCCGCTGTAAATGATTCAATAAAAGATATCATGACAGAAGATGCTCATTATATAACTAACAAAGATTCCATAAAGGATGCTGTTGAAAAAATGCTCAAACATGATGTTGGAGCTCTTCCTGTTGTAGATAATGAAAATAGAGTTGTAGGAATTGTATCTGAAAGAGATTTTGTATTTTTAATGGCAGGACTCATTAATGAAGAACCAGTTGCAGATTACATGACTGAAAATCCAATAACTACAACTCCTGGTACTCCAATTGAAAGTGTTTCTAAAATTATGGTAAGAAATGGTGTTAGAAGGGTACCTATAGTTGGAGAAAAAAGAAAAACACCCAAACCTGAAAGTGAAAAACTTATAGGCATTGTTACATCTACAGATATTTTAAAATTTTTAGGAAATAGTAAAGCCTTTGATAGCTTAACTTCAGCAAGTGCATTTGAGGTGTTATCAAGACCTGTAAGTGAAATAATGCAGAAAGATGTTATTAAAGTAAGTATAACTGATAATTTAGGTAAAGTGTATGAGTTGATGGATAAAAACAATGTTGGAGGACTTCCAGTGGTTGAAGATGATCAATTGCTTGGAATAATTACAGAAAGAGATTTGTTAAGAACAATAATAGCATAATTTTCAGGGTGATCAGATGAAAATTGAAGAAATCATGAATGATGAGGTAATAGTAGTTCGAGAAAATGACAGTATTTCACGAGCACGAAATTTGATGCTAAAGAATGATATAAGTCACCTACCAGTGATCAATGAGGATGAAGAACTTGTTGGAATATTGAGTGAAACAGATATTGCATCTTTGTTAAAAATAGGCGGACCTGCATGGAAAAGAAGACCGATAGATAATATATTAGTTAAACGCATAATGACAAAAAATCCTGTGACGGTTTCTCCAAATGAAGATATTAAAGATGCAGCTGATTTAATGTTAAGAAAAGATATAAGTGCACTTCCTGTAGTTGAAGATGGAAAAATTCTTGGCATCGTTACAAAAACAGATCTTGTAAGAATATATAGTGAGAAATTTAAGGGGAGATATAAAGTAGCCGATTTGATGTCAAAAGATGTTGTAACTGTAAATGAAAATACTACATTATCACATGTTGCTAAATTGTTAGATAAAAACAATATAAGTAGAGTCGTTGTTACAGCTGGCAAAGAACCTATAGGTATTATAACTGCCACTGATATATTATTTGCAAAATTAGATAAACCTTCTACTGGAGTTGCCACTGAAAAAATATTTTTTGTACGTGTAAGGCCTTATAAAAAGAAAAAACGTGTTAGATTAATTTCTACACTCACAGCAGGTGACATAATGACAGACGATCTTATTACTATAAATCAAGATTTTGACTTGTCTAAAGCTGCAAAAATCATGATCAAAAATAAAATAGGATCTTTACCAGTGATTGATGATGATGGAAAGCTAGTTGGTATAGTAACAAAAACAGATATAATTAGAGCTATATAGAGTTTTTGAGGGGGTTTTAATGCTAATAAAATACTTAATGTCCACCAATCCTGTTACAATAAACAAAAATAAAAATATTGCTGAAGCTCTTAAATCTATGGAGAAAAATAAGGTATCTTCCTTGCTTGTTGTAGATAATAACAAAAAACTTGTAGGGATTGTGACTGAAAAAGATATAGCAGGTAAATTACTTTCATCTAAATATGAAAATTTACCACCATCTCATATTTATGTATCTACAGCTATGACAAAGGATCCTATAACTGTATCTCCAAACATTACGGTAGGTAAAGCTGCTGACATAATGTTAGAAAATAGGATAAGTAATTTACCTGTCGTTGAAAATGGTGAGTTAGTTGGGATAATAACCAAAACTGATTTGTTGGACGTTTGTAAATGTAAACCTTACCGAGAATTAAAAGTGAAAGACGCCATGAGCACTGAAATAATAACTATAGGGCCTACTGACAGTTTATTACATGCTAGACGAATAATGGTTGATACAAGAATTGGAAGATTGCCAGTAATGGACGATGATATTTTAGTTGGCATAATTACTGCCAGAGATGTAGCTAAAGCAATAATAGCTTACAGAAAAATCGTTCCAGACAAATATAAATCAAGCAGAATCAGAAACTTATTAGTGCAAGATATAATGGTTCAAAATGTACGTACAGTTTCTGCAAATTTAAGTATTTCAGAAGTCACTGAAAAGCTAATTTCTTATGGATTTGGTGGTTTTCCAGTAATGAATGATGAGTTAGAAGGTTTAATAACAAAAACAGATATATTAGATGTAATTACCGAAATTGAGGGGGTTTAATTAATAAATTTAGATACATGTCCATCTTGTAATTCAAAGTTGCAAATAGATTGGAATAAAACCTGTGGTTTAAAAAAAGTACATTATGTTTGTCCAAAATGTGGAAATGAATTTAAAAAATCATTGCAGAGAATGTTAAAAAAATTTAATCTAGATATAGAACGCATTGAAAAAGGAATAAAAAGTGGAAAAATAAAATTTTATGAATCTCTTGGGTTTCCCACTTTACATTTTAAAAAAGATGTTGGAAAATTAGAAGCTGGAACAGTAATTTATTTTCACAAAAAAGTAGATATCATAAGAGGCTTTCCCAAAATACGACGTACACTACTTCTTTCTCCAACTATAGAGAAACATTTTAAGGATTTTGTTGCTGTTGAAGAAAAAATGAATGGTTACAATGTTAGAATAGCAAAGGTTGGAGAAAAAATTGTGGCATTAACACGTGGGGGCTTTATATGTCCTTTTACAACAAATAAAGTTATGGAACTATTAAATCTTGAAGATTTTTTTAATGATTTTCCAGACTTAATTGTATGTGGGGAAATGATTGGAACACATAATCCTTATGTACCCCATTATTATCCTGAAGTGGGAAAGTTAGGCTTTAGAATTTTTGATATAAGGCGTAAAGTAAGTAATGAAGCACTTTCAGTTTATGAGAAAAATAAATTATTAAAAAAATATAATCTTCCTGGTGTACGGCTTTTTGGAATCTTTGATGTAGAAGAAGCTCCAAAAAAAATTGAAGAAATAATCAAAGAATTAGAAAAAGAAAATAGAGAAGGTGTAGTGATTAAAGACCCTGAAATGAAAATACCTCCAGTTAAATATACTTGTGGACGTGCTCACCATTCAGAACTAAAGTTTGCATTTACGTTTCCTTTTGATTTTGGAAGGCATTTCTTATTTAGCAGAGTTATTAGAGAAGGTTTCCAATCCTATGAATTTAAGGAATCTAGAGAGGAAATGCGTGAAAGAGCAAAAAGAATTGGAGAATCTATACTTCTACCAATGATTGAAACGATAAAAAAAATTGCTGAAAATGGAGTAGCACATGAAGATGTAATTATAGACGTAGAAACAAAAGCTGAAGCCGAAAAATTGATAAGACATTTACGTAAACAAGGTGTAATTGCAAAACTAGTTAGTTATAAAGATGGAAAAGCGAAAATAAGGAGAATATATCAATCAACAACAGACAAAATTAAACATTACCTTAATGGAGGGCTTTACTAATTGAAGATTGGATATTTAGGTCCAAAAGGAACTTTTACAGAAGAAGCTGCTATAAAATTAAAAAAATTTGAAAAATGTAAATTGTTAAGTTTTGATTCCATTGTTGAAGTACTAGACGCTGTAGATAAAAATAAAATTGATAAAGGCGTTGTTCCAATAGAAAATTCGATAGAAGGGAGTGTAGGTATAACTTTAGATCTTTTGGCCTTTGAATATAACCTCTGTATTTATAGAGAAATAATTATACCAATAAATCATTGCTTAATTACAAATAAAGGAGTAAAGCTTAGTGATATAGAAGTTATATGTTCTCATCCTCATTCATTAGCTCAATGTCGTAAATTTATCGAAAAGTTAGGATTAAAAATTCGCTCTTTTCAAAGTACTGCTGCAGCTGCTAAATTCATAAAAGGAAAATTAAATTATGCAGCAATAGCTCCTAAAAGGGCTGCAAAATTATACAATTTACACGTAATTCAAGAAAATATACAAGATTACAAAAATAATTTTACAAGATTTATAGTGGTAGCTAAAAGGGATCATGAGTTTACAGGGGATGATAAAACATCGATAGTTTTTTCACTTGAAGATAAACCAGGACGACTTTATGAAGTTTTAAAAGAATTTGCGAAAAGAAATATAAATTTAACAAAAATAGAATCCAGACCTTTAAAGTTAGGGCTCGGAAGATACATTTTTTTCTTAGATTTTGAAGGTCATAGAAAAGAAAATAAAATTGTCGACGTATTAGACGCTGTATCCAAAAAAACGCATTTTATGAAAATATTAGGCTCATATCCTATTTCAAAAATTTATGAATCTAATTCTTTGAAGAAATAAATGTTATGCAAAATTCAAAATCGAAAAGTATATACATAGCAACTCGTATGAATAAAATATCATGATGAAAATAATTGAAGAGTTAATAAGGATAACCAAAAAATATCCTGTGGAAGATGTTCGAGTTGGAGTCTCTTGGACTGCTGTATTGAGTAAATATTGCGGAGTTGCAAACACTTTTAGCATGTTTAATATACATGGAAATTACACAAAAGATTGGGGTAAATTAACAGAAAAAGATACGAGAGAATTGGCAGAATACGTTAAATCTTGGAATTTAATTGAAGCTAGCATTGGAGTTGCAGCTATAAACTCTACTATAAAACCCAAAGGTAAGAAAAACATAAACATGTTAGAGTTGTTACCAGAAATTTCAAAAAATAAAAAAGTGACTATGATTGGTAGATTTCCAAAAGTTGATGCAATTAAAGAAGTTTCAAAAGAGTTTTGGATTTTAGAAATAAATCCTTTTTTAGTGAACCCTAAGCATAATATTTTTCCTGAATTTGCTGCAGAACAATTAATTCCAAAAAGTGATGTACTCATTATTACATCTTCAACTATAATCAACAAAACTATTGATAGGTATTTAAAACTTGTAAATGAAGATAGCTATGTAGTACTTATGGGACCAACAACACCACTTCATAAAACATTATTTGATTATGGAATTGACATTCTTGCAGGACTTGAAGTGTTAAAACCTAAGGCAATATTAGAAAAAATAAGCCAAAGTGCTGGCATGATAAGCAGTAGAGTTTGTGAAGGTGAAGTTAGGTATAGGGTTTTGGAAAAATGAAGATAAAAGAAAAAATAAAAAAATATTTGAAAAGTTTTACTAAAGATTTGTTAGATGAAGAAATAGAGATTAAGGTTGCTAATCCTAATTTAGATACTAAAAAAATAAAAGATTATCCACTGGTTAAAGGAAAAGAAATACTTTTGAGAGCGAATTTCAAAGGAAATTTTGGTGATTGCTTTACAAATTCACCAACAGTGTTTAAAGGTAAAATAAAAGATATATTAAAACATGAAAATATATCATGTCAAATTGCATGTTTAAACGCTGTTATGAGATACTATGGAATTATAGAAAATACTAGGCATTGTACTTCAAATTATCCTGAAAAATGTGCCAAAAAATTTGTAGAATATGTAAAAGATAATTTTTCTCCTGAAAAAGTTGGCATTATAGGATTTCAACCTGCTTTTGTAAGAGAATTTTCTAATGAATTTGATAAAATATTCGTAACTGATTTAAATCCTGAAAATGTTGGAAGTGTGAAATATGGAATAAAAGTTTTAGATGCTAAATACAACCCAGAAATTATAAAATGTTGCGATGTCGTGCTCATAACAGGGTCTACTATCGCAAATAATACATTTAACAAGATATATGAAAAATGTAAAAAATACAAAACCAATTATATATTTTATGGTACTACAATAGCAGGAATAGCACATCTATTAAAATTAGATAGATTTTGCCCATTCAGCGATTAATTTATATTAATAGTTGGTTTTTAAAGTTAAATGTATGGAACTAATTACAATAATTGCAATATTTGTAAGTCTTTATATGGCATTTACAATTTCAGCTAATGATATCGGAAATTCGGTGGGTACGGTAGTTGGTAGTGGTGCTATCAATATTAAAAGGGCATTGGTTTTAAATTCTATTTTTGCGTTTTTAGGTGCTATATTTTTGAGTAAAGCCGTTACTGAAACCATAGGAAAAGGAATAATACCTGCTGGCATGCTTGACATTAAAGGTGCTTCTATCATTACCTTTACTACAGGACTTTGGATAACATTTACTTTGTGGAAAAAAATTCCAATTTCAGGTTCTGAAGCAATTATTGGGGCAGTAACCGGTTTTGGCGTTGCAAGTATTGGTATAGATAAATTAAATTTACAAACATTGTGGGTAATTATGTTAAGTTGGATTGTTTCTCCACTAATTGGCTTGGTTACTGGATACTTGACTTACAGAGCTCTTAACACTGTAATATTTACAAAAACTACAATGAAAAAAAGAAGTAGAATAGAAAAGATATTTAAATATCTTTTAATATTAACTTCTTGTGCTACAGCTCTAAGTATTGGTGCAATTGATATTTCAATTGCTACTAGTGTTTTATACATAACATTTGGACAAGCTGGATTAGAAATAAAAATAATTGGCGCCATTATGCTCATAGTAGGTATATTAATAGCAGGTAACAGAGTTAGTGACACAATTGGTAGACGAATAACAGAATTGGTACCAAGTAGATCATTTTCAGCCCAAATTTCAGCGGCTATTATATATGCACTTTTTGTGTATAATGGGATCCCAATATCGCCTACTCAGACACTTGTAGGATCCATCATTGGTGTAGGATTAGCATATGGAGTTTCAAGTGTTAAAATCGACGTTGTTAAAGATGTAATACATATCTGGCTCTTAACAATTCCTTGTTGTTTTACTTTAGCCATGGTTCTTAAGACAATTTCTACTCTTCTAATGTAGATCTCAGTGCCCTTATTATGTCACCATCAGATATTATACCTTTAATTTCATCATTCTCTTTTACAACAAGTTGGTTAATTATTTCGTCCTTATCACCATGTTCATACATTTTTTTAACAACATCAGCTAAAGTATCGTTAGGACTTACGCAAACAACATCTTTAACCATTATTTCCTTAACTTTTGTACCTAATTTGTACTTATCTAAGATCAAATTATGGCCGAGATCTGTTGCTGTTACTATACCTAACAATTTGCCTTTTTTTACTACAGGTAAAGCACTTATTTTATTTTTCATTAATTTTTCAAAAGCAAAAACAACGTCTTCTTCGGGATCCACAGTTATAACATTTTTTGTCATCACATCTTTAACCTTTATATTTTCCCACATCTTTATGCACCAAATCTTCTGTTAAGGACTTGACAATCGAGTCAATAGTTGTAACTACATCAATATTTTCAATTATTGGGATATTATGTTTTCTTGCTTGCATTTCAATATAATCATGTATGCGTCTTATAGCCCAGAAGTATTTTAAATATCTCTCTAAAGGTCTTCTTGCCCATTTTTGTCTGCAACGAGAATAAAATCTGCTTCTATGCATTTTTTCATCAGGAACTGTCAATACAAACATCGCTACATTATTTTTATTAATTAGTTCTTCCCTTATAAATCCAGGAACAAGGTGGGCACCTTCTATGACTATACTTATACCTTCGGTAAGTGCTCTTTCAATTACAGCTTCAATGCCGACGGTCACCACGTTTACATGGTCTCTAAAGCCAACTAAAACTTCATCAAACTCTACAGGTGCAGGTGTCCTTAAAGATTTATAAGCTGTAAAAGTAGATTCATGAAGAGAAGGTATTAATTCTTTAGATATCATCTTTCTCATGACTTCTCGTATCATGTCGGTGCTGATCATGTTTCTTATTCCTAATCTATTTGCAACTTCGAATGCTATTGATGATGTTCCAACACCAGAAGCTCCTGCAATCAATAAAATTAAAGGTTCCTTATATTCTCTTATTTTTCTCCATCTTATATATTTTTCAGCTATTTTTTCATCTTTTTCCTTTAATTTATTGTATACAATTTTTACTAATTCATCAATAGTTACAATTTTCTTTTTTTCTTTTTTAAGATAAGACTCTACTTCTGCTGCAAGGAGGTAAGCATCTGTAGGATCCATCCCTGATCTCGTCAGTGATCTAGCCAATACACCCTTTGAAAATGGTTCTCTGTATTTTTTTCCAGCTACTTTTCCTTCCACTAGAATCATTATTTATCACCTAATTTTGATCCATTTACAGTTTACTTCTCCATCTAAATCTATAACTGCAACCTTGCCTTCGAAAGCAGGGCCTGTGTTGATTATTGTTGTGTTTCCTAGTTGGTCAATACCTCTAGCTTCATGTATATGAGCACATATATTAACTTTAGGTTGGTACTCTTCTATTATTTTTCTTATAGATTTACTACCAACGTTATCACCACTTTGTATTTGATCAACTTTTGTGTTGTAAGGAGGCGCATGTGTAACAAGAATTGTCGTATCCTTTGAAATAATATTTTTTAAGCTATTGTATATTTCCTTCTCTTGAAATTCAAAAGGCGTGTCAAAAGGCGTTGGATTTGATCCTCCAAATCCACATATTTTTATACCTTTAATTTCTATAGCGTTGTTGTGAATATTGATTGTACCAGACTTTTCTATGATATCCACAGTTTCTGGTAAGTCACAGTTACCTGGCAATGCTAGCACAGGAACATTGTAACTTGTTAACTTGTTTAATATTTTTTCTGCTAACTCTACTGGTCCAAAATCAGTTATGTCTCCAGAAACTATTATGAGATCTATTTCTTCATTTAAATTATTTAATTCTAATAATTTTCCGTGAAGGTCACTAATTCCAAGAATTTTCATATTTATTCCCCAAAGAATGTTGCTATTTCTTTTAAACTTCTTTTAATATCTTCAGCTTCACCATATAAAACAATTATATTATCTTCTTCAAATTCTATTATCAAACCATGGTATTCCGCAATTTCCTGTATTCTATCTTCTGATATTGCCGTGTTTAAATTTACCCTTGTAACCATCATGTCCCTAGGAGCCCCTGTTATAAATCTAGATTTAATATTAGGAGGTCTATACACCTTTTCGCCTCTTATGACTTTTTTAAATTCCTCTTTCCACTTATTGCGATATTCTTTACTTATGTCCCCTGCAAAATCTAATAAAACTTCTTGTAGATAATTTAAAGATTCATTTATATTCTTTAATTCCTTAACAATTTTTGGATCGTTAGGACTAGATTTATATAGATTAATTAGAAATTTTGTATCTCTCATCTCCTTATTTATGGATTTTGGAAGATCTTTACCTCTTTTTTTTAAATCTGCATGTAATTTAAGAATTGTGAACCATATTTGTTCTAATATATCAGCTTTCATAGATGTCCTTCCAAAATATTTGATGAAATGTGATTCAATTTTGCACCTATTTCTTTTAACTCTTCTTTAATTTCATCTATATTGTTGTAAGATTCCAAAAACAAAACATGATAACATTTGGTGCCTGCAATATTGACTATAGCAATTTTCTCATTTTTTTTAATTTTATTCTTTTTCTCTAAAGCTGCTTTTAACTCTACAAATTTTATATATTCATCAGGTATTTCATCATATTTAAATACTCCCAGTAAGGTGGCTGTAAACATTTAATTTCCCCCAAAACATTTTTTTAATATATTTTTAAATATATCTTTTTTTTAAACAAAATTTTATGTTTCGAAAATTTTTTAGTGTAGGAATAATTTACATAATATTTTAAAAGGAAAAATAATTGAGGGTTTAAAAATATGAAAATATTTAGCAAGGCATTTAAAAATGGTGAGAAAATCCCTAAAAAATATACTTGTGATGGACAGGACATTTCACCACCTATCAAATGGGAAGATATACCAGAAAACACTAAAACTTTGGTTTTAATTTGTGAAGATCCAGATGCTCCAGGAAAAACTTGGGTACATTGGGTATTATTTAATATACCTCCTGAAATTGAAGAACTTCCAGAAGGCGTTGAAAATAAGGAAAAACTTGAAAATGGAGCTATACATGGAGTAAATGATTGGGGAAGACTTGGATATGGAGGTCCTTGCCCACCATCAGGTACACATCGATATTACTTTAGATTATATGCATTAGATACTGAACTCAAATTAGAACCAGGTGCAAAAAAAGAAGAAGTAGTAGAAGCCATGAAAGATCATATAATTGATCAGGCAGAGCTAATGGGAACCTATTCTAGGGAATAATTTTAGTATTATTTAAAATACATCATCAACAAACTTCTCTAGTGAATGTTTTTTTGTAAATTCTTTTTTCTTTTCTAAACCTCTTTTTGGTTTTTCTTCACTAAACATGTATGGAGACTTCACACCAGACACTATAATAGTAGTTCTTATTGTATTCTGTAATTCTTCCTCAATTTGTACGCCCCATATTATATTAGCCTCTGGATCTAATTCATCTGCTACTACTTGTACAATCCTTTCAGCTTCTTGTAATGATAAATCTGAGCTACCAGTAATATTAATTAATGCTCCTTTAGCGTTTGATATATCTAAATCAAGTAATGGACTGTTTAATGCTTCATGAACAGATTCTAATGCTTTATCTTCACCAGATTCAGACTCACCCATTCCAATCATTGCCATTCCAGAACCTTGCATAACACTTTTTATATCAGCAAAATCTAAACTTATGAGACCTGGCTTAGTTATTAGTTCAGTTATTCCTTTTACAGCTCTACTTAATATTTCATCAGCTACCATAAAGGCTTTGTTAATTGGTAAATTAGGTGCTACTTCCAATAATTTGTCGTTTGGAACCACAATAACAGTGTCAGCAGAATTTCTTAATTTTTTAAGACCTTCTTCGGCATTTTTTCTCCTGATAACTCCTTCTGCACTAAATGGCAATGTCACTACAGCAATTGTCAATGCTCCACATTTCTTTGCTATTTTGGATATTACGGGAGCTGAACCTGTTCCAGTTCCTCCACCTAACCCACAAGTCACAAATACCATATCTGCATTTTCAAGTTCTCTTGCTATTTCATCTTCACTTTCTTCTGCACATTCTTCACCTAGTTCAGGAATTCCACCAGTTCCTAAACCTCTACAAAGATTTTTACCAATTAAAATTTTCTTGTCAGCGACACTATAATATAGATCTTGGGCATCAGTGTTAACAGCAATGGTTTTTGCACCTTCAATACCTATTTTTGTTAGTCTGGAAACAGTATTATTTCCAGCTCCACCTGTACCAACAACATATATCCTTGATCTACTCTCTTCCATTATTTTTTTAAGTTCCTCATCTATAGAATTTTCACTTCTGATGTTAGGCTTCCCAATATCTTCTTTTTTTGCATTTTTTAATGCATCTTCAATAAGTTTCACATTTCTCCCTCACAAATAATAATGATATATATCATAAGTAAGTTGAGAGGTAATATATTTTTTACTTATCTTTAGGGTCTTGGCATTGCAATTATTTCATGTATCCTTAAATCAAAAACATTGTTCATGTGGGCTGGTGTCAGCACAAGAGATGTATCTGCACCTCTCCCTGTTCCCCCAATTGCAACTATTTCTCTATCTACAGGGATTAATCCGGCGTCAGCAGCCATAATACTTATTTCCACACAAACTTTAAATCCCTGTGAAATCATTCGAAGCGTTTCTGCCATTAATTCAACAGGAGTAATTCCACCAAATTTATTTGATATTCCTCTACCTACACCACTTAGTGCATGTGATGCTGTATATACTTTAACACCCATCTTTTTTAATTTATTTGCATATTTAGGATTTATTTCTAATTTTCCTTTTTCTGAAAATCCTGCATGATGTGTTATACTAACTATACTTACATCTTTAATCTTTTTTGCTACCTTTAATGCAGTTTTTCCACTAATTGATGCAACTACTATATCTTTAATATTTAACTCTTCGACCCTCTTTTTTACCAAATCTATGAGCTTATCCGTGTTCTTTTCTCCAGGTTCATCGAAATAATAAATATCTTTTTTCATTGTTTCCACCTTCAAAAAAGAAAAAAACTAGTCAATTCCAAATGACTTTAAAAGCAATTCTTCGTTCACATATCCGGCTCTGAAAACTTCTCCTGTACGAAGATCATTAATAATAACTTCTGCTGGTGCAAATATATTCTTATCAATTTTGTAAAAGTCAAACTCAGCTTCTTTGAATATCTCATAAAATGGTTTACCATATGAAGGAGAGGATGATGAAGGCAATTCTTTTGCTAATTTCTCTAAATCATCGCCTTCATCAGAATAAATATAATAATAAGTTCTGCCACCAAACATTACAGCATCATTTGTTCTTCCCATTGCTTTCACACTATCTTTTGTTATAGGAGCTATTGGAGCTATACCTGCTGCATATTTTATTTTATTTACGTCAAAATCAAGAACTTCCAACATCTTATATGTTCCATTCTCCACCACTCTTCCTGAAATTTGAATTGACCCAACTAAAGAAGAAGTAGGAGCTACCAAAACATAAACATTTTCTGGGGATACTTTACATTCTTTGGCAATTTCATCGACAACGTCAGTGTCAGGTAACTTATCAGATTCAAGGGCAAGTATAGCTACATCTGCATCGTCTTCATATTTAATTTTTTCATAGGTTTCTAATGGTTTTTTTGACAATGCGCGAGCGGGGCCAGACCCAAGGGCAGAGAAATCTCCAACATTTATAGACCACCCTGCCTTTTGGGAACCTAAGGTTGATATTGCAGGGAAAGAAGTTTTAATTTTAACAGACGGTAATGCTAACTTTTTTGATAAATCGCCAGGTATTGAAATCCCAACATCTGCTAATCCACCAAGACACACCTTAGTATATAATTCACCAGCTTTAAAACTACCTTCTGCATTAACTCCACAATCTAAAATTGTTGATCCATTATCTAATTTTTTCACTTTTATTTTTAGTTCCTTGGATTTTTCTATCATCTCATCTACAATTTTTTTTGCCCTTAAATTAACGCTTACCATTTTTTCTCACCTTTTCTGCATCATCAAAACAATACTCATAAATGTGTGCAGAAATACTATGAATTGCTAATGGTCCAACTTTAATATTTAATTTATCAGATATATATTTCGCCAAGATAGCCAGTGCAGCGGCGTTAGGCAACCATGCTTGGTAAATATCATGACTTCTCCAGATACCTGTTGTATGTAGCTTGTTATTTCTTATTTTAAAATCAATTGAAATCATACAAGGAACTTCCTCATTTTTAAAATCTATCTTAGGATCCCATGTCACTGCAGTAGCTCTTCTACTTTTCTTACATTTTTTCAAACGTTTTATAATAGCTTTAATTTGATCTACAGAAAAATGGTCTCTTAACCTATTACCATAAGTATAAACAAATCCTTTTTTATCTTTTTTCAAAAATTGATCTGTGTATTTTGAAAGTTTATCACCTCTCCAATAATAATCTTTAGGTATACTCAATAAAATTTCTTTGTTTGTAGATATAGGGAAAGGATAATTCTTAATTGGGTATTTAACTATCGTTAATATATTCAATAATTCCTTTGTAATTTGTCCACGTTCATCTTTAATTTTATGTCCTTTTTCCATAACAAGGCTGACAAGTTTCTCCCATGCATCGCTTATATTTTTTGCCTTAATTAGATATGGCATGTGCAGCTCTCACCATATTTTTTAATTTATTGAATGCAGACTCTCTTTTTAGGTTTCTTAATCCACAATCAGGGTCAATGACCATGTTCTCTTTACCAATTAATTCTATACCTTTTAAAATTCTTTTTTTAATTTCTTCTACACTTTCGACTTTATTTGTTTTTGTATTTACACACCCAAATCCTATCTTTTTTCCTTTTAAATCTACATCTTCCAATATATTTAAATTTTCTTTTGTACCTGCAAATTCACAATCAATTATGTCCACATTAAATTCTAATAACTTCTCAAATATGTCAACAATTGATCCACAAACATGCAATGAAATCGGTATAGAAACTTCATCAGTTATTGTTTCTATAACTTTTTTTGCAGTTTTTATATTTACAATTCCTGTAGATAAAATTGGTTCATCTATTTGAATCATTGCTATATCTAACTTTTCTAAGAATTTTGCTTCTACTTTTAGAGCTTCAGCAATATCAAACATCAAATTTTCTTTTGATTTATAAAAACCTTCTATTTTTGATGAATAGGCAAGAGTACACGGGCCAGTAATTATACCTTTTACTTTAACATTTTTTTTGATTTTATTTTTAAGTTTAATAGCAAATTTTACATCCTCGACAGTTATAGGATTTTTTGGAGGCAGTATTTTTCCGTATACTATTGCACTACCATTTACAAAATCCATGCCAGGAATTTTTTTGGCAAATATTTCTATCATATTTCCTCTAACTTGGCCATCTGAAATTATATCAATACCTGCTTTTATTTGATCAACAACAGCTAACTCAATAGCGGGTTTATATTTATCGTACATGCCAAAAATGTCCTGTATCTTTTCGATTAATGAAGTAGGACCCCTCGGATATGGAGGATAACTACCAACTACAGTTGTTAACATTTTCTCCCAACTTTCTTAATATTTTCTAATTCTTTTCTATCAACAGGTAATTCAATAACAAATGTACCATAACAAGGTTTTGTATAAGGTATCATTATTCTTTTATTTTTTTCATCTATGCCTATAGGAATAGGTGGTATACCTATAAGTCTTGTTCCCAAAATTTTCTCACCAGGATTGACACATAATACCTTAGCAGCTTTTTTCTTGATAAATTCAGCACAATCTTTAAATTTTGCATTTCTTAAATGTATTTCATGTTCTACTTCTCTTAAATATAATTCTATACATGTAGACATGTTACTCCATCCATTCGTCCATGAATGCATCAATTTTTTTTACTAAGGGTTTGGGGTTATGACGGGCTCTTGCCTGAATTATTTTAGAGTTTGTATTATGTTTTATTGTTTCAACCAATTCTTTTAATTCTTTTTTATCTTCATTAAAAACAATAGACAAAGATCCAACATTTAATATTTCATTAAAAGTTATAAAATAAGTAGCAGATGCATCATTTGAAATAAAACCTATTAAATAATCCCATTTATTTTTCTCAATTTCATGACTATCAATGTTTAACAATTTATCTATATATCTTCTCTCAGGATCTGAAATTTTTACTAAATTTAATGCTGCAGGATTTCCAGCAATGCTTACCTTACAATTTTTAATTTTTAATAAATAAGATGTATAAATTGTCAGTGGTGTTTGTATTGGATATTCAGGACATCCAAGCATAATTAATACTTTCATTTCTCATCAACCTTTATAACTTGTCCTACTATAAGTGAACTTAAAAATATGAAAGTTAAAAGGGCTGATTCATTAATTGATCTATTTATTAAGAAAATTCCTACAAGACCTTGTGAAACAAAGGCCGTTAAAACACCTATAAGTAATATCTCTCTACCAAGATATCTTTTTATTCCACCCTCACGTTTTTTCTTATAAATTTTGAGTAGTCTTAGACCTAAGTATGTAACAGAGACAAACCATAGGAGGAAGAAAATTAATACTAAAAATCCGAAGTCATATCCCCATCCAAAGATACCTGGTAGCATATAATCTATTGTATCTTTTTCATTGACCAAAACGCCATAAAAAATTGGATAAGGTAAACCAAATTTGACTATTAATGTAATAGGTAATGTAATATAACCATCAGCAAATCCAGAGGAAAATTCTCCCCAATAGGAAGTTGATGGATTATGACCTATTAAACCCATATTTTTAAGTACAAATTGCACACTAGGCAATGCATAATTTTCTATTCTTCCTATTCTAAGCAGAGGACTTAAAATTGGCATTTTAAATATACGTGATAACAATTCTAGGAGCATAAACATGGCTAGTGCGATAGTTGTAAAACTTAATACTTTACGAGGAGTTATTATACTTTTTCCTCCAAATGATTTAGATATGATAAACATCCCTATAAACAATCCTAAAAACCAAAGCACAAGAAATGATCTATGTATCATTCCACCAAAAATTGTAATACCTATTATCAATAAATAAATGAGTTCTCTAAGTTTTGAAGTTTCTATATTGAGTCTATCCATTATTTTTAAACCAGCTAAACTTGTAATTATAACTGCAAGTGCTATAGGACCATAAGGATGTGTAAATTCATGTTGTCCAAAATATAAAATCATCAGGAGTACATCGATTCCAAACAATATTGTTAAAACTACTGCAAGAAACAGTGCTACAAGGAAGACTGTTGACAATGTTATAGGTGTTAAATTAATGAGAAATATTGCCCCAGCATAAAGTATGATGGCTACTTCTAAAATTAACTGAAAATGATTTTGTGCAATTAATGGCAAGCTTTACCTCCCTTTTTTAGTTTTTGAATGATAAATTTTTATTTGCAAAACATTTAATTTGTGTCCAAATTTAAATATTTTTTGTGAAATATTTAAATTTATAAGCAATAGTTCATTAAAAATAATGTAAAATTAAAATTTTAAAATTGTTAAATAAAATGTAATAACGAGGCTAATTTTGGAGGTGAAGGATGATCGAAATTAGATTCCATGGACGAGGAGGTCAGGGGGCTGTCACTGCTGCCGAAATTTTAGCAAAGGCTGCATTTTACGATGGTAAATATTCCCAGGCATTTCCGTTTTTTGGTGTAGAGAGGAGAGGCGCACCTGTGTTGGCTTTTGTTAGAATTGATAATAAACCCATAAGAATAAGATATCAAGTTTACAAGCCTAATTATGTGATTGTTTTAGATGATAAATTAGTTGAAAGTGTAGATGTATTTAAAGGTTTACATGAACCTGCTGTTGTGGTTATAAATTCTAAAAATGAAATTAAAAAAGAAGGTGTTAAAATTTATTCTGTAGATGCTACAAATATAGCTTTAGAAACTCTTGGCAGCCCCATAGTTAATACTGCAATGTTAGGTGCATTTGTAGGTGCAACAAAAATAATAAAACTTGATTCCCTCATAAAAGCGATTAAAAATAGTTTTAAAGATAAAATAGGAGAAAAAAATGCTAAAGCAGCTGTAAAAGGCTATGAGAGCGTTGTAGGGTGATTCTGTGAAATTTATAGGAGTGATAGTTGATAAACCAGGAAGCACGATAAAAAATAAAACAGGTTCTTGGAGAGTGTTTAAACCAATTTTGAATAAAAAGAAGTGTATAAAATGTAACACATGTATATTGTTCTGTCCTGAAGGTTGTATAGATGAAAATCATGAAATCAACTATGATTATTGTAAAGGATGTGGAATATGTGAAGAAGAATGTCCTGTAAATGCTATAAAAACTGTAAAGGAGTAGGAGGACAAACATGGAAATAATGACAGGAAATAAAGCTGTAGCTGAAGCTGTAAAGCTAGCAAAACCAAAAGTAATTTCTGTGTATCCAATAACACCACAAACAACAATAGCAGAACACATTGCTGAATATGTGGCAAACGGAGAATTAGATGCAGAATATGTAAAAGTTGAATCTGAACATAGTGCAATTAGTGTGTGTGTAGGGGCATCAAGCACAGGAGTTAGAACCTTTACAGCAACTTCTTCACAAGGTTTAGCATTGATGCATGAAATCCTATTTATAGCTGCAGGTCTTCGTACACCTATTGTTTTGGCAAATGCAAATAGATCTCTTTCAGCACCTATCAACATATGGAACGATCACCAGGATAGCATAGCAGAAAGAGATAGTGGATGGCTACAATTTTATGTGGAAAACGCTCAAGAAGCACTTGATTTTACTTTAATTGCATATAAAGTTTCAGAAAACAAAGATGTTTTACTTCCTAGTATGGTATGTCTCGATGGCTTTATTTTAACCCATACAATGGAACCAGTCGCTGTACCATCACAAAAAGATGTTGATAATTTCTTGCCAAGTTATAAACCAGAAGTATTTTTAGATCCCGACAATCCTGTAACTATTGGTGCAGTAGCAGATCCTAATTATTATATGGAAGCTAGATATCAGATTGAAGTTGGAATGAAAAAATCGCTTAATGTGATACACAAGGCTAATAAAGAATTTAAAAAAATTTTTGGTCGTAAATATGGTTTTGTAGAAGAATACAGATGTGACGATGCAAAAATTGTATTGGTGGCAATGGGCTCTGTGTGTGGTACAATTAAAGAAGTTGTAGATAAAATGCGTGAAAAAGGCGAGAAAGTAGGATTACTTAAAGTGATTGTTTATAGGCCATTCCCAGTGAAAGAAATAGAAAAGGTTCTGAACGATGTTGATAAGATAGGAGTAATTGATAAAAATGTAACTTTCAGTATGGGAGGTGCTCTATACACAGATCTCAAATCTAAACTTTCTGATAAAGAAATATATGGATTTATAGCTGGACTAGGTGGTAGAGATATTACTCCAAATAATATTAAAGAAATAATTGAAAAAACCAAGAATCCAAGAGAAGATGTAACATGGATAGGATTAAAGAGGTGAAAACATGAATGAAAAAGAATTGTTGGCACCAGGACATAGAGGATGTGCAGGTTGCGGTGCCGCCATTGGTGTCAAATTAGCTTTGAGAGTATTAGGCAAAAATACCATTGCTGTTACTCCTACAGGTTGTTTAGAAGTCATGACATCCCCATACCCTGAAACAGCATGGAGAATACCATGGATTCACGTTGCATTTGAAAATGCAGCCGCAGTAGCTGCAGGAGTTGAAAGTGCATTGAAGGCCAAAGGTAAAGATGACATTAATGTTGTAGTTTTTGCAGGAGACGGTGGGACAGTTGATATTGGAATGCAGGCATTGTCAGGAGCAATGGAAAGAGGTCATAATATAATTTACGTTTGTTATGATAACGAAGCTTATATGAACACCGGTATACAAAGAAGTGGTGCAACGCCTTTTGGGGCATCTACTACTACAACGCCACCTGGAAAAAAAAGTTTTGGTGAAAATAAACAAAAAAAGAATATGGCATTAATAATGGCAGCACATGAGATACCTTATGTAGCTACAGCTTCTATATCTTATCCTGAAGATTATATGAGAAAAGTAAAAAAGGCTATGGAGATAGATAGGCCATCATATATTCACTTGCATCAACCATGTACAACTGGTTGGAGATTTCCACCTTCAAAAACTATAGAAGTTGGAAGATTAGCAGTGGAAAGTGGAGCATGGTTGTTATATGAAATAGAAAATGGTGAATTTAGGATAACTTACAGACCAGTGGAAAGACGGCCGGTTAAAGAATATTTGAAGATGCAGGGAAGATTTAAACATTTAACAGATGAAGAGATACAAAAAATCCAAGATTACATCGATGAAGTTTGTTCTAAGTTAAGAATATGATATGAGAAGGATGTGATATAAATTGAAGAGAATAGTTATTAAGCCCGAACTTTGTAAAGGTTGCAGTATGTGTATGAGAGCTTGTATGAAAGTGCAACATGCACCAAACATATCTGTTAAAAAAATTGATGGAGAATTTAGAATTGTAGTATGTCATCATTGTAAGAATGCACCATGTGTTGAAGCTTGTCCAACAGGAGCAATGAAAATAAATTACGTAGACACAGATAAGTGTATTGGTTGTGGTTCCTGTGCATTGGAATGTCCTTTTGGTGCAATATCCATAAAGAACAATGTAGCCCACAAATGTAATTTATGTGATAATTTAGATTATCCAGCTTGTGTTCGAGCATGTCCAACTAAAGCTTTAACATTGATAGACGTAGAAAAATTCATAAAACGTAAAAAAGAAGAATATTTAAATAAAATAAAAAAAGTAGGGAGCTATACAATTTTGGATGTTTTAAAATTTGAAGTTAAGGCTAAGAAAAATCTTGAATCTTCGGAGGCAAAATAATTGAAGTTGATATCAGTTCCCAAACTTTGTGTAAATTGCAAAAAATGTGAAAGAATATGTCCCAAAAATGCAATTTGGGTTATATATAAAGTTCCTATTTTTTGTTTACATTGTGATCCTAAGAATGCTCCATGTCTAAACATTTGTCCAAGTGACGCAATAAAAAGTATTAATGATGCAATAGTAATTGATAGAGATAAATGTATAGGTTGTGGTTCCTGTGTTAATGTCTGCCCAGTTGGGGCAATATTTCTAGATGAAAGAGGCCTTGCAGAAAAATGTGATTTATGTATAGATTTTGAGGAGCCTTTATGTGTTAAAGTTTGTCCAACAGGTTGTCTTCGTGAAAATTTCAGTGATGAAGATGATATCCCAAAAAACGATTGAAGAAACCGTTGTAAAATTATTTAAAAAAGCCGTAACTACATTACCGGAAGACGTGGTTTCTGCGCTAAAACGTGCATATGAAAATGAAAATAATAAAATAGCACGTTATAATCTTAAAGCAATACTTGAAAATATAGAAATAGCAAGGAAGAAAAAGATACCTATTTGTCAAGATACCGGATTACCTATAGTTTATGTCAAATTAGGTAATGTTGAAGTTGAAAATCTTTATGAAAGTATAAGAAATGGTGTTAAAAAAGCGACAAAAGAAATTCCATTAAGGCCAAATGTAGTAAATCCTTTCACAAGGAAAAATACAGGGACTAATGTTGGATATAGAATTCCAGAGATAGAATTAGAATTAATTGATGAAGATTATTTAGAAATCACAGTTTTACCAAAAGGCTTTGGATCTGAGAATAATAGTGCATTAAAAATGCTTTCACCAAATGAACAAGATAAAATAAAGGATTTTGTTTTAGAAACTGTTATTTCTGCAAATGGAAAACCTTGTCCGCCAATTATAGTAGGAGTTGGAATAGGAGGATCAGCAGATTATGCCATGAAACTTGCCAAAAAATCACTTTTACGAAGAATTGGTGAAAAACATGAAGATAACGTTGTTAAAAAAATGGAAGAAGAATTATTAAATATAATAAATAAAACAGGGATCGGACCAATGGGGCTTGGAGGCAATACAACTGCATTAGATGTCAAGATAGAATATGCTGACACTCATACAGCCGGTTTACCAGTTGGTGTTTGTATCCAATGTTGGGCTGCAAGACATGCAACTGCTATTATAGATTAAGCACTTTCTTCTCTCTCTGCTCTTTTTCCGCGCACCATAAACACAGTTCTGTGACCTATACTTACAGCTTGATCTGCAATCCTCTCCAAATATCTTGCTATTAATATTAACCTTAACAGACAATATATTGATTCTTTATTTTTAACTTTACTTATACTCTCTGCAATATGTTCTAATGATTTATCAAATAAATCATCTACTTTGTCGTCATCTTTGTCTAATTCCTCAGCCATTTCAGAATTTTGATCTAAAAATGAGTAAATAGCTTTAGATAACATCATTTCAGTGTAATCAGCCATATGTAATATGTCTTCTCTTATTTTTTTTGGTATTTTCTTTTCCTTTCCTTTCATTTCTGCTACTGCCTCTGCAATATCTGCTGATAAATAACCCACTCTTTTTAAATGGGTTCCTATTTTTATACAAGATTCTATAAAACGTAAATCACTTGCTAACGGTTGTTCAGTAGCTATCAAATTTATACATGCTTTTTCAACACCATACAATATATCATCCATTCTTTCGCTACTTTCTATTATTTTTTCGGCAGTTTTTTCATTTTTCCCTTGTAAAACTTTTATAGCATTTCTATATATATCTAATGTTTTTTGAGAAGCTTTTTCTACATTATTTTTTATATCTTTTATTTTTTCACGAAAAGAAATACGCGGATACTTTTTTTCTGCCATACTACTCCTCCAAATTTTTACAAATTAATTCATCCAAATCGTCCCGTAATATATGCTTCAGTTCTTTTATCTTGAGGAGATACAAACAATTTTTCCGTTGGACCATATTCAACTAATTCTCCATTAAGAAAGAAAGCAGCATATTCTGAAACTCTTGTAGCTTGCTGTAAGTTATGTGTCACAATTATAATTGTATAATCTTTTTTTAACTTATGTATCAAATCTTCAATTTTCGTGGTTGAAATAGGATCAAGTGCTGAACATGGTTCGTCCATCATTATAACCTCTGGCTCAACAGCAAGTGTCCTCGCAATACATAACCTCTGTTGCTGACCACCTGACAAACTAAATGCAGATTGATCTAACCTATCCTTTACTTCATCCCATAATGCAGCTGCTTTTAAACTTTCCTCTACTTTTTTTCTAATAATTTCTTCATCAGTTACTCCATGAATTCTTAAGCCATATGCTACATTTTCATATATTGATTTAGGAAATGGATTTGGCTTTTGAAAAACCATGCCTATTTTTTTTCGTAATTCAACAACGTCAACGTCAGGGTCATAAATATCTTTTCCATCAAAATAAACTTTTCCTTCATGTCTAAAATTTGGAATAACATCGTTCATTCTATTTAAAGTTCTTATAAATGTAGATTTACCACAACCAGATGGGCCAATAATTGCAGTTACTGTGTTTGCTTTTATTTTTATATTGATATCTTTTAAAATATGATCTTCTCCAAAATAAACATTTAGGTCCTCTGTTTCTATCCTGTACATGTTATCTCCCCATCATTTTTTCTCTATGTTTTTCAATTAGAATATTCGTTGTTATAGTTATTAATAACACAAGAATTACTAAAACCGCTGCGGTTCCATAAGCATTTTTTAATGAAATACCTTCTACTGCAAGCAAATATAAATGAAGTGGTAAGGGTCTACCAGGGTCAAAAATTGTGTATGGCATGTCTGTTGCAGATCCAACAACGAACATTACAGCAGCAGCTTCCTCTAATGCACGTGCCATTCCAAGAATAACTCCTGTAGCTATTCCTGGAGCAGCAGCTGGTAACACAACCTTGTAAATCGTTTGCCACTTTGTTGCCCCTAGAGCCAAACTAGCTTCGCGATATGATTCTGGTACAGCTTTAATAGATGATTCTGCAGTATATAATATTGTAGGAAGTGCCATCAACGCTAATACCAATCCTCCTGATAATAATGAAAATCCTAAACCACAAAAAACGACAAAAAATGCTAAGCCAAATAAACCATAGACTATTGAAGGTATTGCAGCTAATGTTTGAGTTGTAAAACGTATGACTTTAATTAAACTTGTTTCTGCTGCATATTCTGCTAAATATATTGCTGCTCCCACACCTAAGGGCGTTGCAACTATGATTGCAGTCAGTGTTACATATATACTGGACACTATCATTGGAGCAATGCCGCCAGCTCTTCCAGCCTCAATAGGACTTTCCGTTAAAAATTGTAAATTTATAACTGGTAATCCATTAATGAGTATGTAACCTATTATTATTATTAAAATAATTATTGTAAGGATTCCTGAAGCCCATAAAATGGAATTCATGATTTTCTGGACAATTTGTGGGGATACAAATCTTCTTTTGATCATTTATAGATACCCTCCTCCAATTCTCACTCTGGTTTTGTGTTGGAAATAATTGGCTATAAGTAGTAAAATCAATGTAAAGATAAATAAAACAACTGCTGTACCAAATAATGCACTGTAATGTAGTCCTGTTGCATATCCCATCTCAAGAGCTATATTTGATGTTAAAGCTCTTATTGGATCTAAGATTGAATGAGGTATTTGTGGTACATTACCAGCTACCATTATGACAGCTAATGTTTCTCCAATAGCTCGTGCCATTCCTAATATTATTCCGACCACTATTCCAGGAAATGCGGCAGGTAATATCACATTTTTTATAGTTTGCCAATGTGTTGCACCTAAAGCCAATGATGCTTCTTTATATTCTAATGGTACAGAACGTATTGCATCATGAGAAATACTGATAATTGTAGGCATGATCATTATTGTCAAAATCAGAGAAGCTGTGAATAATCCAAATCCTGTTCCACCCAAATGTGTTCTAATAAATGGAACTAACAATATTAATCCAAAGAAACCATATACAACTGAAGGAATGCCTGCTAAAGTTTCAATCACTGGTTTTAAAATTTTTCTCATTGTTGAGGGAGCTAATTCTGCAATAAAAATTGCACATAATACTGAAAAAGGTGTAGCTATGAGAAGTGTTAAGAGTGTTAAAGCTAGAGAACCAACTATAAGTGGAATCATTCCAAATTGAGGAGGAGTCCCTGTTGGATTCCATTTAGTACCTAAAATAAAATTAATTACACCATATTCTGTAAATACAGGTATACTTTCCTTAAAAATGAAAATTATGACTAAAAAAAGTATTATTATTGTGGAAAGAGCTGTGAGAAGTAATATTCTTTTAACAAATAATTCTTCATCTTTCATGGATATCCTCCAATTAAGTTTTTTTGATATTTATTTACTTCCCATTTTTACTATTAATAATTTATGGCTTAAAAAAAGAAAAAAATAGTACTTAAAAATGATTATCTAAGTTTAGAGTTGTCATATTTCTGTACAATAGTTGGAGGACATTGATTTACTGGAACAACTTTCTCTGATTTGATTATTGCTTGTCCTTCGGGACTTAGAACAAATTTTAGGAAATCTTTCACAATGTCTTTTGGTTCTCCTTTCACTAACATTAAGAATGGTCTAGCTATTGGATAACTTCCATCAGCTACAGTTTTTTCACTGGGGGGTACTCCATCAACACTTATACCTTTGACACTTTCATCAAGGTGTGCAAGAGATATATATCCTATTGCATTTGGATCATTTTTAACAGCTTGTTTTACAGCCTCTGTTGAACTTTGTACTATTGCATCTCCTCTTATTTTTTCGTTTTTCATCACTACTTCTTCAAATGATTTTCTGGTTCCAGAACCTGCTTCTCTTGTAATAACATTGATTTTTGCATCTGGTCCTCCTACTTCTTTCCAATTTCGTATTTTACCACTGAATATATCTCTTATCTGACTTTTACTTAAATCATTGATAGGGTTGTTTTTATTGACAATAATCGCAATTCCATCCCTACCAATCAGGTATACACTCAAACCTTGCCTCTCATCAGGTTTTAAATCCTTTGAGCTAGTTCCAATATCTATAGTCCCCTGCTTTGCCTGTGTTATTCCAACACTTGATCCTCCTCCTTGCACATTGATCTTAACGTTTGGATGTTTTTTTGTATATGCTTGGGCTAATTTTTCTGCTACTGGTTGTACAGATGTTGAACCTGCTATTTGTATTCTGCTCTTTTTTTGCCCTGTTGCTAAGAATATAGCGCCAATTATTATTATTGCTGCTATTATTCCAATTACAACTTTTTTGCTCATTTTTTTCACCTCACATAATTTTCGTTGGCAAATGAAATATATAACTTTTATTATTTTTAGCACTTTAATTCCTAAAATAGGAACAATAGGTATTTACAATTTCTCTGAGTAAGAAAAAAATATGAAAATTCAGGAATTAACAGCCAAAATTAGGGAAAATTATATGAAAAATAGAAAAGAAATACCAATGGAAAAATTATGTAGGTTTTGGATACAGGAAGACTTGCTTTATTCAGGAAAGGGGAAAGCAATGTCAATAGTATTTCCAACGAGAGGATGTAGTTGGTCACTTTCAAAATATGGTGGATGCACAATGTGTGGTTATGTTAAAGACACATTATTAAAAACTCCGAATCAAGAAAAATTAAAAAAATTATTTGATGGTGTTATTTCTTCTTGTCCAAAAGAAGAAAATATTGCAATAAAAATATTTACTTCTGGAAGCTTTTTTAATTCTAAAGAATTACCAGAGAGTGTTAGATACTATATATTACATAAATTATCAAAGTTAGAGAATGTTAGTGAAATATCTGTTGAATCTAGACCAGAATATATTAAAAAAGAAATTCTTAAAGAATGTTGTGAAATACTTCAAGACAAAATTTTTGAAGTTAGCATTGGGTTGGAAAGCTCCAATGATGAAACAAGAATTTATAAAATAAACAAGGGATTTACATTAAAGGACTTTGAGAATGCACTAAGAAAAATAAAAAGTTTAAAGAAAGAATTTAACATAAAAACAAAATCATATATTCTAGTTAAACCAATTTTAATGACAGAAGAAGATTCAATAAAAGATTCTATAAATTCTGCCATTTATGCTGAAAAAGTTGGAATTGATAGGATATCTTTTTGTCCAGCTACTGTTCATGCAGGTACATTGATGGAAAATTTATGGAAATGGGGAGCATATAGACCTCCTTGGATTTGGAGTCTTGTAGAAATTATAAATAAAGTACGTGAAACAATTGAAATACCTGCAATAATGGATACTGCAGGTATGGGATCAAAAAGAGGTCCACATAATTGTGGAAGGTGTGATTCAAAATTAAAAAAATTAATAATACAATCAAATTTAGATCAATCTCCAGTTCCAGAAATAAAATGTAAATGTAAAAAACGTTGGAAAGCAGAAAAATATGGAGAAAGAATTACAGCATCGTCCGGCATAATAAAATACATTCATTTAAGGTGATACAAGTTGTTAAATGTCATATTAGCTGATAGTGAACTTGAATTAATCCCTAAAAAATTATGGAATCACCCTGTAATCAAAAAATTTGTCAAAAAAAGAAAAAAAGATGTAAGATATACATTATTAGATTCTAGCTATCATCATAAAGCAATGAAAAATCTAAAAGAAAATTATAGGAGGGGTAGACCAGATATAGTGCATTTTTGTTTAATTAATGCCCTCGAAAGTATACTTAATAAAGAAAATAAACTGAGAATATATGTTCATACCAGAAATAACGAAGTTATATATGTAAAACCTGAAACAAGGATTCCAAGACATTATAATAGATTCGTAGGGTTAATGGAAAAATTATTTAAAAATAAAAAAATACCTGAGGGGTTAAATCTTCTAAAGTTAGAGAATAAAAGCTTAAAAGAATTAATAAATGAGATTTCTCCCTCAAAATTGTTTGTAATGCATCCTAATGGTAAATATCTTAGTCCAGCAAAAGTTGGAGAAAAATTATCAAAATATGAGGATCCGTGTGTAATTGTTGGTGGTTTTCCACATGGCGATTTTAAGTCAAAAATCGAGGGTACTAAAATATCTATCTACCCTAAGGAACTTACAGCATGGACAGTATTAAATGAAATAATTATAAATTACGAAAATAAAATTAAAAAGAAAAAAGAAGGAAAAATTTAATAACTTTCTATAACTTCTCCAAGTAATTTTATTGATTTTTCTTTTTCAGGTCCTATTGGTGACCCTGCCACAAATTGTGTAACTCCTATCTTTTCTAGATCTTTTATTTTAGATACTATATCATCTGGTGTTCCTGTAATAGAGAAAGCTTCCATCATTTTTTCATCAACTGCTTTACTCACACCGCCAAAGTCACCTTTTCCTAATAATTCACCAATTTTATCTACAGCTTCCTTTTCTATACCATGTCTTTCGAGTACTGGTGGTGGTGAACCAGCTGCTATGAATGCAACCACAATTTTTGCAGCTCCTGCAGCTTTTTCAGGGTCTTCATCAACTGAGCAACAAGTATATGCAGCTACATCAATGTCTTCAATACTTCTACCAGCACTTTCTGCACCTTCTTTTATATTAGGAATAGCAGCTTCAAAATCTTTTGGATTAGATGCATTAATTAACACTCCGTCTGCTATTTCACCAGCTGTCTTAAGCATCATTGGACCTTGGGCACCCATATATATATCTATTTTTTCTTGTACAGGTTTTACACCAGTTAATTGTGCTCCTTTTTCAGTTTTTTCACCTGCTAAAAGTGTTCTTATTGTTGAAATGGCTTCCCTAATAGTGCTAACAGGCTTTGTCCATTCTATACCTAAAGCATCAAAAGTTTTTTTGTCACCAGGACCCATACCTAAAACTGCCCTACCATCAGATATTTCATCTAAAGTTGCAATTGCTGATGCAGTTATTGCTGGATGCCTAACATAAGGATTAGTTACACCTGGCCCAAGTTTTATTGTTGATGTTTCTTTTGCTATCAATGCTAAAGTTTCATATACATTTTTATTGTTGTAATGGTCTGTGACCCAAAGATACTCAAAACCTACTTCTTCTGCCAATTTTGCTAACTTTATTAATTTGTCTAAAGGTTCCTGTGGTACAAACTCTATACCAAATTTCACTTTTTTTGCCCCCATAATCAATTTTACACATAGTGAATTCTTTTTAATAATAAGTAAATAATTTGTGGTTTTAAGACAAATCAAAAATTTTAAATAGAATTGGGACTAGAGGAAGTAATACTAGTTTTAGTAACTTTTCTTTAGAATGTTATTATTGGTGGAACTATGCACAAAAAATTAAATACCATAACCCTCACCATCATAATTTTTCTTTTAGCCTTTTCAATTAGAATTGCAAATTACAATTTAACAGTCCATAACCCTACAAAAATTTATTTTCAGGAAAGTGATTCATATTACAATTATCGGTTGGTAAATAATATTCTTAACCATGGATATCCTGGAGATAAAATAATAAATGGAAAAGAGTGGGATATTCATTCTTACTATCCTCCAGGAGTACCTAGAGATTATCCACCGCTTCTACACTACATTACGGCAGTACTCTATTCTTTATTCTCTGAAGTTTGTAAAATTTCATTAAAGCAATTTTGTATTTGGCTTCCACCATTTTTTGGATCAGTGACAAGTGTTGCTGGATTTCTATTTTCACGTAAAATAAGTGGGGATTTTGGTGGATTTATAACTGGCATGTTAATTGCGACATATCCGACATATTGTTATAGAACGTGTCTTGGTTTTTTCAATGTAAATCTTTTATATACTTTACTTCCAATTATTTTGTATTGGATATTTTTTGAAATTGAAAATTGTGTATCATTACAAAAAAAATTAATTTATTCAATATTTGCAGGTTTTTTAATGTTTTTAATCTCATTATCTTGGAATGGTTGGATATATTTCTTTTATTTGGTTGTTTTGTCAATGACAATATACTTAGTATCTAGTAGTGATAAGAAAGAGAAAATAAAAGAAATAGTTTTTCCATTTTTTGTAACTTTCTTTTTATTTTTATTAGCTTTCAATAAACTTGCATTCTATGAAATATTTGCAACGCCAATTACTTATGTACATTTCTTTTCAAACTCAAATATATGGTATCCATGGCCCAATAGCTACAAAGATGTTATGGAATTGCGTCCAGCAACAATGCAAGAAATTATTATTTTAATTTTTTTATTAGTATTTATTTTTGGGATTATTTACACCAAAGCTTTAAACGATCTTTTTCCAAAATTTACAAGAATAATGTTATATTCTTGGATAATTTCCTCTATTTTATTAACAATGAAACATGTCAAATTTTTTTTACTACTTTTTGGACCTTCATTCATTTTTGTAGGTGCTGCATGGAAAAAATATGAAAATATCCTAAATCATCTTAAAATCCAATCAAAAAGAAAAATTATTGTAATTTTTAAAATTGCTATTTTGTTCATTTTAGTTTTAGTATTTTATTTCTCTATTAATTATGCAAAAGGATATAAACCGATGTATGATGATTATTTTGAAAATGCGGCCTTATGGATAAAAAATAATACTAATAATGATACTGTTGTGATAACTTCTTGGAGTTATGGCCATTTTTTTGCCAGTGAATCAGATAGACCTGTTTCGTTTGATGGAAGAATAGGTTATATTGAAACATTGCCAATAAGGAAAATTTTGTATTCTAATACTAATTTAAGTCCTGATGTCCCAACTACTGCTCGTGATTACTGGATAAATGTTGCAATTACGACAAACAATACTCTTTTATCAAAAAATATATTAAAAATGTTGGCTACAAGTGGAGATAATGGATATTTATTATTAAATAATTATACCCACAACAAAACTCGTTCATTTACTATACTTAACAAAATATTAACGTTAAATAGAAGTTCAGCATATGTAACTTTAAAAAAGGAAGGAATACCTGATGAAAAAGCTAAAAAAATTTTGAATTGTACACACCCTACTACTCCACGAAATTTTGTTTTAGTTATGACTGATGAAATGTTGTTGTCACTTCCATTTGTTAATATCACATCCAAAAATAAATTGGATTTAAAAAATGTATATTCCATAATTAAAAATGGATCTGAGAAAATAATAAACAAAAATGGCAAATATTCGCTTGTAATTTTAGATGATAAAGCATTGATTGTAAATAAAAATTACAGATATTCTATATGTGTAAGAGCTTTTTCACAAATGAAAATCGAAGGTTTTACAAAAGTTTTTGAAAATAAAAGAATAAAAATATATGAAGTAATCTAACCTAAAAATTAAATATTAAGGACAAAATTTTTAAATTCAGGTTCATAAAAAATTAATTACACATCTTAAAAATAAAAAATTTATTTTTTGGAGGAATGCTATGAAAGCTGTAGCTATTAATGGGTATGGAACTGTAGGTAAAAGAGTTGCAGATGCAATTGCACAACAAGATGATATGAAAGTTATCGGAGTAAGTAAGACAAGACCAGATTTTGAAGCTAGGATGGCACTAAAAAAGGGTTATGATTTATATGTTGCTATTCCTGAAAGGGTAAAATTATTTGAAAAGGCAGGAATTGAAGTTGCAGGAACAGTGGATGACATGCTAGATGAAGCAGATATAGTTATTGATTGTACTCCAGAAGGAATTGGTGCCAAAAATTTAAAAATGTATAAAGAAAAAGGAATAAAAGCTATATTTCAAGGTGGAGAAAAACATGAAGATATAGGTTTATCATTCAATTCATTGAGCAATTATGAAGAATCTTATGGCAAAGACTACACACGAGTTGTTTCCTGTAATACCACTGGTTTATGCAGAACTTTAAAACCATTACATGATTCTTTTGGTATAAAAAAAGTTAGAGCCGTAATAGTAAGGAGAGGTGCAGACCCTGCACAAGTATCTAAAGGACCTATAAACGCTATAATACCCAATCCACCTAAATTACCATCTCACCATGGTCCAGATGTTAAAACAGTCCTGGACATAAATATAGATACAATGGCTGTTATAGTACCAACTACTTTAATGCATCAACATAACGTTATGGTAGAGGTGGAAGAAACTCCTACTGTGGATGATATAATAGATGTATTTGAAGATACGCCTAGAGTTATACTTATAAGTGCTGAGGATGGTTTGACATCAACTGCAGAGATAATGGAATATGCAAAGGAATTAGGTAGATCCAGAAACGATTTATTTGAAATTCCTGTTTGGAGAGAATCAATAACTGTCGTAGACAATGAAATTTATTACATGCAAGCAGTTCATCAAGAATCAGATATAGTACCTGAAAATGTAGATGCTGTAAGAGCAATATTAGAGATGGAAGAGGATAAATACAAATCTATAAATAAAACTAACAAAGCAATGAACATACTTCAATAATAAGGAACCATGATTCGAGTTGGACCAGCTGGCAACCCTATAGGTTATAAAGGAAAGACTGTTGACGTATTTGATTATTTAAAAAAATTAGGGCTTGATGCATATGAATATCAAGCTACATATGGTGTAAGAATTGGAAAAAAATCTTCTTTGTTAATTGGAAAAAATGCCAAAAAGAATGATGTCCTTGTATCTATACATGCTCCCTACTATATAAATTTATCTTCTGCAGATAAAGGAGTAATACAGAGGTCCATAAATAGGTTATTCATTACAAGTAAAGTTGCTGAATGGATGAATGCATATAGGATAGTATTTCATCCAGGATATTATGGAAAGTTTTCGAAATCTGAAGCTATGGAGTTATGTAAAAATTCTATAAAAAAGTTATTAAGTAAAGTAAAAGAAAAAAATATAAAAAATTATTGTTTTGCACCGGAAACGACTGGAAAGAAATCACAGTTGGGGAGTTTGAATGAAATAATAGAAATATGTCAGTCTTTTGAAAATTTTCAGCCCACAATAGATTTTGCACATATACATGCAAGAGAAGGAGGTTCATTAAAGGATGAAAACGATTATTACCATATTTTAAATTTTGTGGAAAATGAGTTAGGAGTTAAACATTTCCATTGTCATTTCACAAAAGTGGAATTTAGTGAGAAAGGTGAAGTGAAACATCATTCTTTAAATGAAGAGAAATACGGACCTCCACTAGAACCTTTAATCAAAGTTCTTGTTGAAAATGGATTTAATGCTACAATAATATGTGAAACTCCAAAATTAGATCAAGATGCCATTAAAATAAAAGAGAAGATAGGAAGGTTTAATAAAGGTGAAAACTAATAAATAATTTTAGAAAAAAGCTCGTGGTGATGGAGTGAAAATGAATACAACTTTATCTGATAATTATTCTTTAGATAAGAAATCCGTACAAAAAACTATGCTTACTAACAAAGAAGCAAAATTAGTAGTATTGAAGCCGGCAGGATATCCTTTCATTTGTAATTTAATAGAAACGCCAAAAGTAGAAGTTAAAGATAAAAAATTATTTGAATTGTATGCAAAAGAACAATGGGAGGGCTTCATTGTAAAAGAAGGTTCTTATCTTTTTGATCAAAAACTATTACCTGATTATGCATTTAAAGTATTGAAGGTGCATCCAAACAATTCAAAAATTGGTAAAAATACAACAATAATATTAGTAAATACTGAAGAACATTCCGTAGTTTTTAGAGAAGTTGAAAGTAATTTAAAAATTGCTGATGTAGTTGGACAAGAACGTGCTAAAATGAAATGTAAAGTAATAATGAAATATCTAGAAAATCCTGAAAAATTTAGTGGATGGGCACCAAGGAACATATTGTTTTATGGGGCTCCTGGAACTGGTAAAACTATGCTTGCAAAATCTCTATCAAATGAAGTTAATGTACCTCTTTACCTTGTTAAAGCTACAAGTTTAATTGGAGAACATGTGGGCGATGGTGCACGACAAATTCACGAACTTTATGATTTAGCATGTGAAACTTCACCTTCAATAGTATTTATTGATGAAATCGATGCCATAGGATTAAGTCGTAAATATCAATCACTAAGAGGAGATGTTTCTGAGGTTGTAAGCGCATTATTGACAGAGATGGATGGAATAAAAGAAAATGAAGGTGTAGTAACAATAGCAGCAACAAATAACCCAAGCTTATTAGATCCCGCAATAAGAAGCAGATTTGAAGAAGAAATAGAATTTACATTACCATCAAAAGAAGAAAGAAAAGAAATGATCAAAAGACATATAAAAACCATGCCTTTACCAGTTACAGTATCACCAAATAAGTTAGCAGAATTATCTAAAGGAATGTCTGGAAGGGATATCAAAGAAAAACTTCTCAAAACAGCATTGCATAAAGCTATTGTAGACAACGACAAGAAAATTGAAAATAAACATATTAAATATGCATTAGAACATTACAAAAAGAAAAATAAAGAACCTAAACGCATGTTTGCATAAAATTTCTTTTTGTGGAGGAAATTTAATGCATGTTCTTAAGGCAATAAAAGAAAGGAGAAGTATAAGAAGTTTTAAAGATAAAGACATTCCCCAAGAGTATATAAAAAAAATAATGGAAGCTGCAATTTGGGCACCATCTGCAGGAAATCTCCAAAGTAGGAAGTTTATAATAGTGAAGGATTCAAAATTAAAGTATGAACTTACAAAAGCTGCTTATATGCAAGAATTTGTAATGGAAGCCCCAATTGTAATAGTGGCATGTGCAGATTTAATTAAGTCTGCTTCAAGATATGGAGAAAGAGGAAGAGAACTTTACTGTCTCATGGACACTGCTGCATCAATACAAAACATGTTACTTGAAATACATGAATTAGGTCTTGGAGCTTGTTGGATAGGTGCTTTTGACGAAGAATATGTTAAAAAATTGCTTAAGCTACCAGATTCATTGAGACCTATAGCACTCATACCAGTTGGTTACCCTGATGAATCTCCAACTCCACCCCCTAGAGTTAGTATAGATGATGCATTTACAATCATTTAATCTAAATTTAATCTTTTTCCATACCATTTTTTATAATATTCCATATATTCTCCTGTTTTTATTCGTTTCCACCATTCCTTGTTTTCTATATACCATTTTATAGTTTTTTCAAGGCCTTCTTCAAATGAATATTCGGGCTTCCATCCTAATTCATTTTTAATTTTGCTAGAATCTAATGCATATCTATAATCATGGGCTGGCCTATCTTTAACAAACTTTATTAGTGATTGTGGTTTATTTAATTTTTTTAATATTAATTTTACTACCTCTATATTCCTCTTTTCATTGTTAGCACTCACGTTGTAAATTTCACCATTTTTACCTTTATGTAAAATTAGATCAATAGCTTTACATGTATCTTTAACATATAACCAATCTCTGATATTTGATCCATCACCATAGATAGGTAATGGTTTATTTTCAAGGGCATTGGTAATCATTAACGGTATAAATTTTTCTGGGAACTGATAAGGACCATAATTGTTTGAAGGTCTAACAATGTTAACAGGTAAACCATAAGTTTTGTGATAAGATCTAACAAGTAAGTCAGCTCCTGCCTTACTAGCTGCATATGGACTGTTTGGTTTTAATGGCGAATCTTCTGTGAAATATCCTTCATCGCCTAGAGTTCCATATACTTCATCTGTTGAAATTTGTATAAATTTTTCAATACCATATTTGCGGGCAGATTCTAGTAGTACTTGAGTACCTAATACATTTGTTTTAACAAATCTACCTGGTTCCATTATGCTTCTGTCAACGTGTGTGTTATGAACTACTATGTTTCCTACGCCAGCAACAAAATTATGAGATCCTTCAACTTCTAAGTCATATACAAATCCTTCATATTTTTTTTCCGTAATTTTTTTACTTTTAAATTTACAATTTCCTACTTTGATATTATATGCATTCATTTTATAGTCCACATAAAACTCTTTACCTATTAATAAAAGCAATAAACAAACTTCAGCTGCTAATCTTCTTGAGCTTGTCAAAAATTCTTCTTTTCCATTGTTAATTCCTTTCACTAAACTTTTCCAAAATATTTCTTGATACTCTTTTCCAATGTTAAATACAAAATTAGGAATTTTTTTACTATCACCATCATTACAAAATTTTGTACAGATTTTATAAAAATCTTTATTTTTCAACTTAAGTTGTAGAGTACCATTGTTTTCTGTTATTAAGCTGTTTCCATCAAAAATATTTTTAAAATCGTCAGATAAAATTTCTAACCAGCTTTTGTCATTGTCATTGATAATGACATAATTTTGTTTGAGATAACCACTTGAAATATAAGCAGCAAGTAATCTACATAGAAACTTTAATTTTTTATCATTAAACATTCCTAATATTTTTGGATGTTTTATCTTTTTATCTCTGCATGAGAAATTCATGTCTCTTACATATAATAGAGAGGGATTGGATTTCGCTGCTACAACCTTTCCATGTGTATTGTATACAGAGTGATTTGGTGTTACAAGAACTTCTCCTTGTTTTTGTTTTAATTTTAGAATCTTTCCTCTATATGGATGTCGAATAATTTTCCGAAGAGGTAGGAAAGTCCCAGAATTATTATAAAAAGATAATACCTTTATTTTTTCATTTGATGTATCAATGATTTCATGTTTTCCATCCCAAATTACTTTGTTGCTTTCTTTCAATCTTTCGAATAATTTTTTCATGCTAAGTACTTGTATTTCACCATTCCAATGAACAGTCACAAATTCTTCTTCAGCAACACTTTCAGCTGCAAAATTTACAATATAATCACATTCATACTTTTCAATTAATTTTTGAATTAGCTTTCCATCAGTTATGCAACCTTTAACAAAGCTATAATTAGGAGCATCTTCAACATCTTTAAGATTTTCTAAATTACCTGAATATGTTAATTTATCTAGATTTATTATTTTATATTGTGGATATTTATTCACCATATAACGTACAAAATTACTTCCAATAAACCCAGCTCCTCCAGTAACTAATATAACACTCATCTACTCACCACCAAAAAATCTTTAGATTTAGAATGTATAATTTTTTTGGAAGAAATTTTATAATTAAAAATATGTTATTAAAAATTTTTTAGATTTTTTGAGGTGAGATTATGGGCAAGTTTAAATTTAAAAAAACTTCTATACCTGGCCTATATGTGATAAAACCTAAAGTTTTTGAAGATGAAAGAGGGTACTTTATGGAAACTTATAATGCTAAAGAATTCAAGAAAGCAAATATAAATGCAAAGTTTGTTCAAGATAATCAATCGTTTTCCAAAAAAGGCGTGTTACGTGGTCTACATTTCCAATATCGTAGACAACAAGGAAAACTCGTGAGGGTTATAAAAGGTAAGATATTTGATGTTGCAGTAGATTTAAGAAAAAATTCTGAAACATATGGAGAATGGGAATCAGTAATATTGTCAGGTAAAAATAAAAAAATGTTTTATATTCCTGAAGGTTTTGCCCATGGCTTTTTAGTACTTTCCGATACAGCAATTGTAACTTATAAGTGTACTGATTTTTATTATCCTGAATATGAGGGAGGAATAATATGGAATGACCCTGACATTGGGATTGAATGGCCAATTGATGAAGTAGATAAATTAATAATTTCAGATAAAGATAAAAAATGGAAACCACTGAAAGAAAACCCTGTGAAGTTATAATGAGGTATAAAGATGAAAGTTGAAAAATATTTTGAAAAAATATTGTCAAAACGTAAAATCCATTTAACATTGATAGACCCTGAGGAACAAGAACCAAAGAAAGCACTTGAAATTGCAAAATTAGCGATAAAAGGAGGCACCGATGGAATAATGGTAGGAGGTTCTACTAGTGATCAGGAAGATCTAGATACAACAGTTAAAATATTAAAAATGAATCTAAATGTTCCTATCATACTTTTTCCAGGGAACATAACCGGTATAAGTAAATATGCTGATGCAATATTTTTCATGAGTTTATTAAATTCTACTAATCCTTATTGGATAACTGGTGCACAAGCTTTAGGTGCACCAACTGTAAAAAAATATGGTATTGAGGCATTACCAGTTGCATATTTGATTATAGAACCTGGTGGAACTGTAAGTTGGGTTGGAGATGCCAAACCAATACCTAGAAAAAAATATAAACTTGCAGCTGCATATGCGATGGCTGCCGAATTATTAGGAATGAAATATGTTTATTTAGAGGCTGGATCTGGAGCCAAACATCATGTACCTACTAAAATGATATCTAAAGTTAGAGATAGCACAAATTTGAAAATAATTGTTGGTGGAGGTATTAAAACTCGTGAAGATGTAGAAAGAGTTATTAAAGCTGGTGCAGACATAATAGTAACTGGCACTATTATTGAACGTGCGTCTGATATCAAGAAGAAAATTTCTGAAATTGTTGAACCTTTAAAGTCAACAAGTAACGTGGATTAGTGCATTCACTTTTTTACCTTCTTTTTTCAATTTATTAAATTTCTTTATTGCTTCAGGAGTAGGCAATGACACAAGTTTTATCCCATTTTCTTTAACTAAATTTTTTGCTTCATCGCTTACCTTTAATGCACCAACTTCGCCACATCCTACAACAAGTACATCAGGATTTTCATTAACTAGTTTTTCAATTTCTCTATCAGAAAGTATATGTGAAGTTCCATATTTCTCCCTTGAGAGAGACTTTTCTCTCTTACTAACACTCCCATCTATATGCACTATTATATCGTGGTTATATTCTTTATTTCCATATTCTATACTTCCAAATCTATAACGTCCAAACATATTATCACAACTTTTTTTATTTCTAAATAAGAATTAACTTAATTTTAGCATTAAAAATTTTTTACAGTAAGAACATTAAGAAAAATATCATGATAAATTTTGAAAATATACTTGCCATATAATCGATAATTCCTACCTTAATACCAAATTTCCCAAACAACCCTATATACATAGGAAATGTATATTTTAGATATATAGATGTTATAACTGCCATGCTTCCCAAAAGAAGTGTTATAAGAGCTTGTTTTAAGGTTAAAGTGCCACTATAGAATAATGTGGCGACAGTTGTATATCCTGCAGAAAAATGGATGAGTTGTGCAATAATTACAATAGCTGACATTCCAGGTATGCCAAAAAATTTTAAAAATGGACTAAAAAGAATGTTTAAATATTTATATCCGCCTATTTCAAGTAAAAAATTTATAAGAAAAAATGTTACAATTATGGTTGGTATAGTTTTTTTCAAAATCTTTATAGATCTCTTAATGGCGTTTCCTTTTGGTTTTTGGATTAATGGTATTTCTTCAATATTTATTGTTTTAGTATTCTGATATTTATGGATGTAAACAACTCCTGCAAGCAATTGTAAAAATGAGGAAAATAAATTTAAAAACAAATATATTATACCAAGCTTTAATCCTAAGATGGCTATGGTTATCAATGCCTGAGCTGTTAATAAATATTCTCCAAGTACTGTAGAAAAAGTGCTCATTACAATAGTTAAAATTACATCTATATCATTTATTTCTTTATTTTTATAAAAATTTGCCAATGCGGATTTTCCAGCAGTTGAATTAAAAAAACATAAAACAAAAGAAAACACACAAGGATATGGAAGTCTTAAAAATTTTGTTAATGGAGTGATCAAAGAAATAATACTATTTCTTATTTTGTTATTTTCAAGAATGAAATTTGTGAATAAAACACTGATTATAACTAGTATAAGCATCCTAAATAAAAGAGAAAAATTCATATTTTTCACCCTTTAGAAAATTTTTAAAGGAAGATGGTATTCATGAAAGTTTTGGTTACAGGTTCAACAGGAATGTTAGGTAAAGAATTAATAAATGTCCTTAAAGATGAATATGAAGTAAAAGGTGTAAGCAGTAAAGACTTTGACATAAGAAATTTAAATGAAACTATTGAAGGTATTAAAGAATTTAATCCAGAAGTAGTTATACATACTGCAGCATTTACAGATGTTGATGGTAGTGAACATAAGAAAGACCTTGCATATAAAGTGAATTCAATAGGGACTAGAAATGTTGCTGTTGCATGTAATATAACTAATAGTTCTCTGCTGTATATTTCAACTGATTATGTCTTTGATGGTAAGAAAGGAAGTCCTTATTATGAATATGATAAACCAAACCCAATAAATGTCTATGGAAAAACAAAATACTTAGGAGAAGTATATGTAAGAGATTTGTTAAACAAATTTTATATTGTACGTACTTCTTGGTTATATGGACCTTATGGATCTAATTTTGTAGATACTATGTTACAACTTGCTGAAAATAAAGATGAAATAAAAGTGGTCGATGATCAAGTTGGATCTCCTACCTACACCCTAGATTTATCATTAGCAATTAAAAAATTGATAAAAGAACCTAGATATGGAATATATCACCTAACCAACAGTGGACATTGTTCTTGGTATGAATTTGCTAAACAAATTTTCAAAGAAATGAATTTGGATGTCAAATTAACACCAATTAAAACTGAAGAGTCAAGGCGTCCAGCCAAACGTCCTAAATTTTCTGTTTTAAAAAATTATAATTGGGAAGTTGAGGGATTTAAAAAGTTAAGACATTACAAAGATGCCTTAAAAAATTACTTAAGGAGGATTAGAACATGAAGGGGATAGTACTCGCAGGTGGGGAAGGAACACGATTACGTCCAATAACAACGGCTGTATCAAAACAATTACTTCCAGTCTATGATAAACCAATGGTTTATTATCCTATTTCTGTTTTGATGCTGGCAAATATAAGAGATATCCTCATTATATCCACTCCAAGAGATTTACCTCTCTATAAAGATCTTTTAGGAGATGGAAGTGATTTTGGAGTTAGGTTTACATATAAAGAACAAAAGGAACCTAGAGGTTTAGCAGATGCATTTATAGTAGGAGAAGATTTTATTGGAAATGATAAGGTAGCATTGGTTTTAGGTGACAATATATTTTATGGTCATAGATTTAGTGAAGTACTGGAGAGAGCTACATCATTTAAAAAAGGTGCAGTAATTTTTGGATATTACGTAAAAGATCCCAGACCCTTTGGTGTTGTAGAATTTGACGAAGATGGAAATGTAATTTCCATAGAAGAAAAACCAAAGCACCCAAAATCTAATTATGTGGTTCCAGGACTTTATTTCTATGATAATAAAGTGGTTGATATAGCTAAAAATATAGAACCTTCTGAGAGAGGTGAGCTTGAAATAACATCTGTAAATCAAGAGTATTTAAAAAGAGGTGAATTAAAAGTCGAAATTTTAGGTAGAGGAATGGCATGGATGGATGCAGGAACTCCTCAAGGATTATTAGAAGCTAGTAATTTTGTTGAGGCAATACAAAGAAGGCAAGGTTTTTATATAGCATGCTTAGAAGAAATTGCATATAATAAAGGTTGGATAACACGAGAACAACTTATAGAGAGAGCAAAAAAATTAAAGAATAGTGAATATGGTCAATATTTAATGGACATAGCAAAAATTGGTCCAACTGCTCCATATCTATCTAGGTAATTGATTTATCCTCTAGGTTCTTTTGCTTTAAACCTTAAGCCCTTATAACCACATTTTCTACATTTTTTTGCTTTAGGTGCATTTCTTGCATTGCATCGAAGACATATTTTGACGTTAAAAAGTCTTTTTTCTGCCACCTCAAATCTAGCCATTTTTTATGCCCTCCATCACTTCTTTTTGGATTTTTACAACTTCTTTACTTGTTTTTGCTTTTGAATATGCATCTAACAACTCTTTATTGAGTTGTAAAAAATGTGGACCCCATTTAAAGTTTGACATTATCTCTTTTGCCATGTCTTTTAAACCTATTATATAAAGCGTTGATGCTATTGCCTCAGCTGTGGATAGGACAAATGGTCTACCATATGCAATAGGATTCGCCGCAACTAAAAACGGCAAAGCCCTGTGATATCTCCCGACTTTAAATATTTCTGAGGACTTTCTAACATTTTTCCATGAACAGTCGATTGCTGCTAAACCATGTCTGATAATTCTCTGCTTGTCTTCTCTAGATAGTGCCTTTTTTGATAATGGATTTAATACAATTGCGCCACGAGGTATTTGATTCATAGTTTTTACAATTTTTGCAAAACCTTTTCTACCTAGCCTCAAACTTGTACATTTTTTTCTGTTACATTCTTCTTCATGATAAATAAATATTTTTATCATTGTAAAATAATGAATTTCTTTCGTGTTTAATAATTGATCCAACAGTTTCTACAATATTTCTATTTCCTACCTCATAATATTTGCCACCAGAAGTTAGTGCTAATTCAAAGTTGAAGTTTCTACCCCGCATAATCCTTTTCTCAAAATTTATAATCACGGTATGTATATCACTCCTATTTAACTCTTTTGCTAATTCGAGCACGTCACGTGTAGGACTATTTTTTAAGGCAATATTAGGCATGCCATCACTTAGCAATACAAGTATTGGTACATATTCGTTTGATTTTTTCTTTTCTCTTTTTAAAATTTCTATAGCTTTTTTGAGACCATGAGCCATTGGAGTAGTTCCACCTACAGAAATATTTTCAATTTTATCTTTGAACGAAAATATCCTTCTCGTACTGGGTAGAATAACTCTAGCCTCTCTACCTTTAAACCCTATAATTGCTAACTTATCTTTATGTCTTTGAGCATCTAACATTATTCTCTTTAAAACTCCTTTAACTTTCTCAGCTTTATCTTCTGAAGACATTGATCCACTTATGTCCACAACTAAAACTATTAATGCCTTTGATCCATGTTTTCTTATTTTTTCTCTTAAATCTTCTGGTTCAACATTAATTTTACCTTCTGATTTAATCGCTGCTGCCCTAATCGTTGCATCTATTGCAATATCTTTTGGATTCTTCAATGGAATTCTACTTTTTACATATTTTCCCCTTTCTGTTTGAGATTCAACTTTGTTACCATACTTACGTCTTCTCTTATCACCTTTAAATTTCAAAATTTTTTTAAATCGATATTAACGTCTTTATCTTCAATATTTCTCTTACCTACAGCCTGAATGTGAGATGTTGATTTACTTCCTAGAAAAAATTCACCACTTCCTTTTGTGAGTTCTTTTGCTCGTGCTTTTGCACTCGTTTCAATTTTATCTTTTTTCATCTCTTCTTTTGCTCTTTCTACTACTTTACTTATTTGATTTTTTCCAAGCTTTCTTCCTAAAATTCTTTCTTCTAAAACAAGAGAAATTGCTTCTTTTATATCATCTATATTAACTTCTTTTCTTCCATTATATGCTGCAATTGTTTTAGATGTTTTAAGTATAGCTATGTCTGCTCTGTGACCATCTACACCAGCATTTAAACATACTCTAGCTATTAATTCCATTAATTCTTGAGATATTTCAACTTTGTCTAACAACTTTCGTGCTTTAAGGATTCTTTTTCTTAATTTTTCTTGTTTGTCCTTAAATTCTTCTCTAAATCCAATAGGATCTCTTTCAAATCTTTCTCTACGTTCCATGATTTTTACTCTGTCTTTAATGTCAGTAATACTTTTGGCAGTGATATGAAGTCCAATCCTATCAGCAAGCTGGGGTCTGAGCTCTCCTTCTGCTGGATTCATTGTTCCAACCAAAATAAATCTTGAAGGATGAGAAATTGATATCCCTTCTCTTTCAACACGATTTATTCCATATGCAGCTGCATCTAACAGGACATCAACCAAATGATCATCTAAAAGGTTTATTTCATCAACATAAAGTATATTTCTGTTGGCTTCTGCTAATAATCCTGGTTCTAAAGCTTTAATACCTTCATTTAACGCTTTTTTTATATCAAGTGTTCCTACTACTCTATCTTCTGTAGCTCCCAGTGGGAGCTCCACAACTTTCATTTTCTTTTTCTCAACTTTTATTTTATCTCTTGATTTACAAAGAGGACACATGTTTGTTTTGTCATCAGGGTCACAATTGAAAGGACAGCCTTTTACAACTTTTATTGATGGCAAAAGATCTGCCAGTGCCCTAACAGCTGTAGTTTTGCCTGTACCTTTATCTCCTTTTATCAGCACTCCACCAATACTAGGATTTATAGCATTAAGTATAAGTGATTTCTTTATTTTCTCTTGGCCTACTATAGCTGTAAAAGGAAAAGTAAAATTATCCAACGGACTCACCTATTAATAAAGTTTTCTATTTAAGAATTTATGTAACATAGTAGATATAATTTACTACGCTAAGAAAAATTAAACTAAAATTATGATTTTTTTCTATCCTTCCAACTCCTCTAATTTTTCTGGTAGATATGTATCAACTACATATTCTAACCCATATTTAGAAAAAGACTGTTGTTCAGCTTTTTTCTTGATTTTTAACATCTTTTTAATTTCTCTTCTCCAAAATTCATCTTTATATCGTGGATCTCTTAATAATTCCTTTAGTCTAATTATATCAACTTCTTCTAGAGGATCTGTAGGTAAATCATAATTTATAATATCTGTTGCAGTTACACCTAAAAATTTAGCATTTGGAGTAGCTAACTCATGATTTACATGTGCTAACTTTGCACTACCGGAAATTATGACCATAGCTATGTGAAATCCCCATGGATCTCCATCATTGCATATGTAAACAGGCAATTTCAACTCTTCGTTTAATCTTTTTAAAAATCTTCTTGTTGCTCTTGCAGCTTGTCCTTTCAACCCAACTATTAAACAATCAAACTTTTTGTGAGCTTTTTCTTGGACCAATCGATGATACATACCCATAGTTTCTACTGCTATTACTCTTTCAACATCGTGGTCAACAAATTCTATTTCATCAACTGTCGGCGGTATTGTGTATCCAGATTTACCAGCCTTCATAGCATCTATTTCTATATCACCTTCTCTAACTGTTAATTTACCATATACTGATGCCCCATCCTCTTCAGGTAATAAACCTAAATCTTCTCTTGTTACACCAAGTACTATTTCTAAATCCTCACTAATATTATTGGATTCTTGCTGATCATTAAAATCTACATCCCATCCTTCTGATACATAATACATTTCCCTAAGCGTAGCTGTTTTACCTTTTTTAATTAATTCTTTACAGAAATTTGCAACATACAACATCTGACCAATTTTTCTTAACTGTTTAACATTTCCCAATGACCTAACCCCATATTTGTCGCCAAGAACATAATGACGTTTATTATCATCATAAATAATATTAGAAGTGCTTCTTGAAGGTACTTTTATTTTAGGTATTTTCTTGTTTTGAATATCTGTAATTATTCTTTTGCCAAGATTTTTGAGCTTCTTTAAAGTCTTTACTTTCCTATTTTTCATTAATTTCACCTGGAATGTTTCTTTTCTCAACTATTTTCTTTAAAAAATTGTTATAATTTGGAGTGCTAGTTTCAGCAAGCTTTGCAGCCTCTTTAATTATTATAGGTATGTATTTCTTGAATAATCTATATTTTTGTAATTCTTCTCTGGCAATTGCTTTAGACCTTAAATATCTACGAAGTTTTCTAGCAACGTCCATAACTGCCTGCCTAACCTCATGTAATATTTCAGGTTCTGGTGCTATACTTTGTTTACCTGTAGATAAATATGGAACATTTGTTGAAACTATGTTGACAAAAACTGAAATTGGTGAATTTTCAAAATCCCTAACACCGTATCTCTTCCAGTCGATGCTCTTAACAGCTTCAGTTATTGCACAACTTCCTTGATCAAAAGTTAAGGGAACTCTATTTGCGAATCGTATTATTTCAGATTTTCTTTGATCTCCTACTTTTCTGCCCGCATTGCCACCATATGCTATGGCAGCTTCCGTTATAAATGGTATTCCTCCTTTGTATGTTGCAGGTTTTCTTGTTGTGGATGCAACAAACTCAGGATTTAACATTTTCTTCATGCTTTTCTCTATTTGTGATTCTCCAATAGGTATTAAACCAGAAGTTGGTGGTGACATGAAATCCATTTTTTTGAAAGCATTGACAATTTCTTCGGCTTCATCCCATTTTAAATCTTTAGGTCTTTTATCTAAATCAACATTTACAAGTTTTTCAAGTTCTTTAATTTTATTTTGAGACATCCTAGATAAAGAAGCCATTAAAAAGGTTTTAATTTTTCGTCTATTACTGTGTTTGGCCATATACAACAGATCATCGGCTGTTATTCCTTTAGGATGTGGTGGAATTTCTTTTGGTAGCGGTGGAATTTTCGTAGATGCTCGTTTAAATTTGTAAATTTTTCCTCTAGGATCTTTAAATGTTATTTGAGCGTGAGGATTTCCTATCATGGTTCTTCTTATATACTCAAAAGCTCCCTGCTCTGACCTAGAATAAGTTACATCTTTTAAATGTAACTCAACAAATACACCAGTACCATCAGGATCTACTTCATTTTTCTCAAGAATAACACCTTCATTTTTCTTTTCATCTAATTGTAAAAGCATTTCAACGCCTTTAATTTCTCCATCTTCTTTATATTTTGATATAACCCTCACTGGCTTCCCAGTTGTCATTTGTGAGAATAAAACACATCCACTACATCCTAATCCTTGTTGGCCTCTTGATTGTATATTCCTAAATTTTGATCCAGCAAACATTTTGCAAAACACTTTTGGAACATAATCTTCTGGGATTCCTGGACCATTATCTTGATGACGTAATACATAATAATCTTTATCAATCCTTTCCAATTCTATTTCTATGTTTGGAAGTATACCTGCCTCTTCAGCAGCATCTAAACTATTAGTTATTAATTCATGAAATACCATTGTAAGAGACCTTATTTTTCCAGAAAAACCCAACATTTGTCTATTTTTACGGAAAAATTCTGATGGCGTGAGTTCTTTGAACTCTTTGAATAAATCGGAAGCTTGTTTTTCCAAGATGAACCCCCTTTTAATTTATTGAATATTATTTTATCCCAAAGGTTTCTTTGAATCTTTTTACTTTCATTTCTTGTTGCTTCTTTTCTAAAAATCTATAAACAGTGCCGTGTTTTGCACCCTCTAATAACATTTCAACAGCTTCTCTTGCTATTCTAATTTCTTCTAAGTCTCCAATTAATGCCACAGTTTTTCCATACACTGAAATATTTGCTCCAGTCATGTTCTCAATTATTTGTCTTGTTTTCCCATCTTTTCCAATTATACGACCTTTTTGTCTTCTTATGGCCTTTTTGGATCTACCTACATAATCAGATATATCAATCACATCAAGCATGACATCTTCATTAAGTAATCTTAAAGCAACTTCTGGACTAAATCCCCTACCTATAGCTCTAACAATGTCTCTAGCTTTTAACACATACATAGGATCTATACTTTCTGATTTAGGAATTATTGTAACCATTCCACTTTCACTATCAATTTCTAGTTTTGTTTGTGTAGAATTTTCAATGTGTTTTTTAGTACTTCCATTTTTGCCTATCAACACTCCTATTCTTTCCCTAGGAATCCTAATGTACTCTTCTGTTACCACAAACTTACCTCCACTAATCTAAAATCATATTTTTTACTTCATCAAAAGAAGTTTTGACACCTAGCTTTCTAAAGTCATTAACTATATTGTGGATATCTCTATTTAGCAATTCCATTGATAAAGGATGATCAACTACAACAGCTTGTGACAAATCAATTATAACAGGTTCACCATCTAAATTTAATATATTAAATGTTGAAAAATCACCATGAACAAGTTTTGCATCATTATATAATCTTTTATAATATAATATAATTTTTTCAAAAGTTTTATCAGGGTCATCAGGAGGTAATTCCCTAAGTGTGGGTGCAGGATTTCCATATTTGTCTCCAATAAATTCCATAACTAAAACATTATTTCTTGAGGTGATGGGTTTTGGTACTCTAACTTTTGCTTTGTATGCTCTTTTAAGATTGGAATATTCCTTTTTAACCCACGTGTATACAATTTGTCTCCTATTTGACATCCTTACATCAAATCTAGGGTCTCCTAAAATATAATTCTCCATTTTTCTAAAATCAGAGGTTGCAATCCTGTAAATTTTAACTGCAACGATGTCACTATTGACAAAACCTTTAAACACGTTTGCCTCTTTTCCTGTACTAATTACTCCATTGAGTACCTCAATGTATCCTTTGTTAGCAATTTTATACAATGTTTGCAATGTTTGTTGATCAAATACTTCACTAGCTATCTTTCTTTCTTCACTATCTTTTAATATTTTACGTGATCTGATTTTTTCCAATGCTTCATCAATTTTGTCAATTTTCTTAGGCATTTAAATCATCCTAGATCCTTAAGATATCCTCTTCTTTCTAGCCAATTAGCTTCTGTTCTTGTATATCTCCATACAACATCTGCCCTTTCATCTTTCTGGAACTCCCATGGCTTCACAAGTACAATGTCACCTTCTCTTATCCACACTCTTTTTTTCATTTTCCCAGGTATTCTTGTCAATCGCACTTTTCCATCTTCACACCTTACCATAAGTTTCCCATGACCTAATATTTGTTCAACTACACCAGCCATTTCTCCTTTTTTAGGTATTCTTACACGTCTCACTTCTTCATTTTTTCCTTTCCTCGACACATTACTCCTCCCTCACATTGATTTAACAAATAATTTTATCTTTTATTTTTTATGTTTGTCCTTATATCTAAAATTTTCGTCGGTATTTTTTACATAAAATTATTTTAGCCTTAATTTGCCTCTACATAAAATATTATAGTTAGAATAGCATATTGATGCTTCTTGAAAAAATTATTTAAAGTTGATTTGACCTGATTTAATGTTAGAAAATTAAATGTAAAGGTGAAAAAATCGTGACATCTGAATATCTTCAGACTGTAGAATTAGACAAGGCAAAAAAAATTGTTGAGGAGCTTTTCACAAATTTTTACACTACTAAAATTGAAAAAATTAACATAGAACGTGCTCACGGGAGAGTATTGGCAGAGAATGTATATTCACCTATTGATCTTCCACCATTTGATAGAGCTACACGGGATGGATTCGCTGTAAAAGCTAGTGATACATTTGGTGCAAATGAAGAAAATCCAGTTAAATTAAAATGTATTGAAAATATTGAAGCTGGTTACATTCCAAAAAATACAATTACTGAAGGACATTGTGCTAGAATAAGTACGGGGGCGTTAATACCATCAGGATCTGATGCTGTAGTAATGGTAGAATTCACTGAGAAAAAAAACAACGATATATTAATTTATAAAAGCGTTTATCCAGGCCAATATATCGCAAAAAAGGGATCTGATATCAAAAAAGGAGAATTACTCCTCAAAAAAAATACAATATTATCTCCAGATAAAATAGGGGCTTTGAGTGCTGTTGGGATTAAAGAAATACCTGTGTATTCAAAGCCAAAAATTGCAGTAATATCCACAGGAAATGAGTTAATAGAATTATCTGAAAATCTTAAAAAAGGAAAAATTTTTGATGTTAATAGTTATAGTATAGCAGCTTCTATAGAAGAATGTGGTGCAAAAGCAATCAATCTTGGAATTGTTAAGGATAATTATGAGGATATAAAAAACATGATATTAAAAGGATTAAAGGTTGCAGACATAGTTGTAATTTCTGGAGGCACATCTGCAGGAAAAGGTGATATCGTAGCAGAGGTAATTGATGATATGGGGGAAGTGATATTACATGGTATTGCGATGAAGCCCGGTAAACCAACTATAATTGGTAAGATAAATTCTAAAATCATAATAGGGTTACCAGGATATCCAGTATCTGCATTAATTGTTTTTAGAGTGTTAATAGCACCTATCCTCTGTAAAATAACAAAAGCTTTTAAATTGAAAGAAAAAATTGTCAGGTTGCCTATTTCACAAAGATTTCATTCTACTAGGGGAAGATTAGAATTTGCTTTAGTCAGTATAGAAAACAATAAAGCAGTTCCAATATTAAAAGATTCAGGTGCTATAGCATCATTGGCAATGTCTGATGGATATATAGAAATTCCTAAAAATGTGGAAATTATAGAAAAAAATGAAAAAGTGGAAGTAAAAATATTCTAATTATATACGTTAGCTAAGATTCTTTCAATTTCTTCTAAACTCTTGCAGACCACTTTATTTTTTAGCTTTTTTATTACAGGTCTTTTGACTATTATAACTTTGGTATCGAGTTCTAATGCAGCATCTACTTTATTTTTTAATCCACCTTCTTTACCACTGTCTTTTGTGATAATGGCTTCTGCTTCATATTCTTCTATTAATGCCATATTTAATTTTTTTGAGAATACTCCATACATTGCAATAATGTTTTTTGGAGGAATTCCCAATTTTAGACATTTTTTGATAGAATCTGGCCATGGCAATACTCTAACTACAAGTTTATTATTATCTAAATATTTAACAATTTTAGGCAATGTAGACACGCCAGCTAAATGCATTACTTTCCCATCAATTTTCGCTGCAATTTCACCCGCCTCATCAAATGAATCTACATATATTACATTAGGATGTTTATAATTAATAGAAGGCCTTTCAAAACGTATGTATCTAATTCCTGTTTTTTCACATGCATCTATTGCATTTTTAGTCGCTTCTTTAGCAAAGGGATGAGTAGCATCAATTAAAACTTTAACATCTTTTTTATTAATTAATTCAACTAAATCGTCTTTGTCTAGCGGCCTACTTATTACTTCATCTGCACCAGAATTTTTTGCTAGATTGGCACCATAATTTGTAGTCGTCGTTGCAACAATTTTAAATTTATTTTTTAGCCTTTTTATTATTTTATTGCCATTAACGGTTCCACTCATTACTAATATCATATTTTTTCCTTCTCAAAAGTTTGTTGATTAAGATAGTTGAAGAAACTAAAACGATAAACAACCAATCAAATGGAAGTAGTGAGGTTGTTCCAAATATTTTTTGCATAAACGAATTATAAACAATGATTATTTGTAATAAAATTGATGCTAACAATGCTATCAACAAAAATTTATTACCAGGCTCATTTGATTTGCAATTAAACACATTGAATAATTGAAAGAAAACAAAAGTTGTGAATGCAACGGTAACAGCCTTAGAAGGAAATTTGTTTAAATAAAAGTAATAAATTAGGAGAGTTCCAATAGCCATAATAACTCCACTATACAATATTTCAGTTAAATACTTAGATGATAGAATATCTCTTTTGACAGGTTTTTTTGCCATTATATCTTTTTCAGGAGGTTCAAGTCCCAATGCTTGAGCTAATGGTCCATCCATTATTATGTTAATCCATAATATCTGTATAGGTGTGAACGGAGTAGGTAAATCAGCAATAGAGGATGATAAAATTGATAATATAGCTCCAATGTTAGTTGATAATTGAAATTTTACAAATCTTCTTATATTGGCGAATATTGTCCTGCCTTCCTTTATAGCAAAAACTATTGTTGCGAAATTATCGTCTTGAAGAACCATGTCCGCGGTATCTTTAGCAACGTCTGTCCCACTCCCCATTGCAACTCCTATTGAGGCTTTCTTGAGTGCTGGAGCATCGTTGACACCATCTCCAGTCATTGCAACTATATAACCCTTCTTTTGTAAAGCTTTGACAATTCTTAATTTTTGTCTTGGAAGAGTTCTTGCATAAACTTTAATATCCTCTACTATTGATTCAAATTCTTTGTCACTCATTCTATCTAATTCTTCCCCTGTTAAAATTTTATCCTTATCATTTAGTATTCCCAGTTCTTTGGCTATGGCAAAGGCTGTATCTTTATGATCTCCAGTTATCATTACAATATCTATACCTGCTTTTTTACATAATTTTATAGCTTCAAATACTTCTTTTCTTGGGGGATCCATCATTCCAACAAATCCTAAAAATATTAAATCTTCCTCAAATCCATTTAATTCAGTAGTTTTTTTATAAGCTAAAGCCATAACCCTTAATGCTTTATTTGCCATTTTTTTAATTACATATTTAAATTCCTTTATGTCTTCTTCTTCCAATTTTTGAACTTTACCATTTGATTCAAAATATTTGCATTTTTTTAATACAACTTCTGGAGCCCCTTTTGTAAAAACATAATAATTTGAACCTTTTTTATGTATGGTACTCATCATTTTTCTTGAGCTATCAAAAGGTATTTCCTTAATTCTAGGATATTTCTTTTCTAAATCTTCTTTTTTGTATCCTTTTTCTTTTGCAAAATGTAGTAGAGCTATCTCCGTAGGATCGCCAATTGCTTTTTCATTAATTGTTGCATTGTTACAAAGAGTGCAAACCTTAAACGCATTTTCAGAAAGTAAATAACTTTCTCTTACACGCATTTCATTTTTTGTCAAAGTTCCAGTTTTATCTGTACATATTACATTACAAGAACCTAATGTTTCAACTGCGAGTAATTTCCTTATTATAGCATTATTCTTCGCCATTTTTTGCATTCCTAAAGCTAAAGTAAGTGTTAAAACTGCAGGTAAACCTTCAGGTACAGCAGCTACAGCAAGTGCCACAGCAGTTAAAAATGTTTTAAATATTGGCAATCCTTTTAGGGTTTGTAATATAAAAACAAGGACACAAACCGAAAGTGCAAAAGCACTTAATGTTTTGCTTAATTTTGCTATTCTTTTTTGTAATGGTGTTTTTTCTTCTTTTTCCTGAATTACTTCAGCTATTTTACCTACTTCAGTGTTCATACCAGTTGCTATTACCACACCTTTTCCCCAACCAGATACAACCTTTGATTGCATGTACACGATTAAATCTTTAGTATTTTTTGCATTTTTAGGATTATCAGCTTTTTTTACAGGCACAGATTCTCCAGTAATGCTTGATTCATCTATAGTCAAATTTGATGCATCTAATATACATAAATCTGCAGGAACTGTATCACCTTCTCTGATTATTACAATATCTCCAGGAACTAATTCTGAAGATGGTATGTATCTTTTTTTGCCATTTCTTATTACTACCGCCTCAGGAGAAATTAATTTTTTTAGTTTTTCCATCGCTGCTTCTGCTTTATACTCCTGTATAAATCCAACTACAGCATTTATAAAAACAACTGCCAGTATTACCGTTGCATCTAAAATATCACCAACAAACCATGATATTATACTAGCTACAAGCAATATAACCATAGGATATTCCATAAATTGAGATATGAATTGTCTGAATGGGCTTACTTTTCTTTCAATCAATTCATTTTTTCCAAATTTTTTTAATCTTTTTTTAGCTTCCTGTTCTGATAGCCCTGTTTCCTTTGATTTAAATTTTTTTAAAATCTCTTGAGTATTCATAGAAGCTAGCTTTTCCATAATTTATCAACCTCATGCCGTTAATCTTATAACTTTCAGTGCTTAACGGCCTTATAATAAGCTTTGAGCTTGTTTTTTCTGCAATTTTTATTAAATATGGATATAATTCTATTGGAGGTCTTATGGAATAAATAATTTTAGCATTTTCATATATTTTGATATTAGGCGATGTTATATCATCTTTTACAACATCACTACGCATTGGTTTTACATCAGTTAAAATTATATGAAGATTGGAATTAAGTTTTATATAGTCAGCTACTTTGAAAAACTTTCCTACACCTACTTCAACAACTTTGTCTTTATCAGAACATTGTTGGATGATATACTTTGCTAAATCAACCCACATTTTACCACTGATAGAATGATAATAAGAGAGTTTAACCCTTCAGACTTAAAAAGAGTATTTGAAATCGAAAAAGCATCCTTTAAAGACCCATATCCTCTTGGCGTATTAAAAATGATGTATGATATTGGCGCAGGTTTTCTTGTAGCTCAAAAAAATAATAATGTAGTAGGGTATATAATATTTTGGATTCAAAAAAATAATGAAGGTCACATAATTTCACTGGCTGTGGATGAAAAATATCGGAGACAAGGTATAGGAACCCGCCTTGTAAACTCTGCTATAAAAATTCTGAAAAAATTTAATGTTAAAGAAGTATCATTAGAAGTTAGAAAAAGCAACAAAGTGGCTATAAAATTTTATAAGGCTTTGGGATTTAAAAAAGAAGGAGTGGTGCATAAATATTATGATGATGGAGAAGACGCATTAGTAATGAAAAAATATTTATAATGAAGTGATATGATGGAAGCAAAACTAGTATTGGAAGATGGTACAGTTATACATGGAAAAGGTTTTGGTAGTGAAACAACAAAATTTGGAGAATTAATATTTTGTACATCCATGACAGGCTACGTGGAATCACTTACAGATCCATCATATAAAGGACATATATTAATGATGACTTATCCATTAATAGGAAATTACGGTGTAAATCCTGAATGGTATCAATCTGATGGTATAAAGGCAGAAGGTTTAGTCATTAGAGAACTATGTCAACAACCTTCTCATTATGCATGTGAAAGTAATTTATCAAAATTTTTGGAAGATTATGGAATTCCAGGAATATGTGAAGTCGATACGAGAGCATTGACAATTAAAATAAGAAAAATTGGAAGCTTAAAAGGAGCTATAAGTACAGAAGATATTTCAGACAAAGAATTATTAAGTATGGTACGTGAATATCCTGATATTACTGAAATAGATCTTGTTGATGAAGTATCAACTAAAAAACCTAAATTTTTTGGTGAAGGAAATAGAACTTTAGTAATTTTAGATTGTGGTGTCAAAAGAAACATAATAAGATCTTTTGTTGAAAGAAAAACACAAGTAATTTTGCTTCCTTATCATGCCGCGCCGACCGAAATATTAGAATATGATCCAGACGCTGTTTTAGTCTCAAACGGTCCTGGAGATCCTAGAAGAGTAAAGAATGTCATTTACACAATTAAAAAATTGTCAAACAAATTACCTATTTTTGGAATATGCTTAGGTCATCAACTAATTTCTTTAGCTTTTGGAGCTAAAATATTTAAAATGAAATTTGGACACAGAGGATCAAATCATCCTGTAAAAGACATTGAAAGTGGAGAGGTATATATAACTTCACAAAATCATGGTTTTGCTGTGGATATTTCATCTTCAGATCTCCCAATAGAAATAACACAAATTAATCTTAATGATGGTACTATAGAAGGCATTAAACATAAAGAATTACCGATATTGAGTGTCCAATATCATCCAGAGGCTGGTCCTGGACCATATGATACTAGGTGGTTATTTGACAAATTTATTAAGATTATGGATGAATATTGAGGTGTTATAATGCCAAAATACAAAGATATTGATAGTGTACTAGTCATAGGCTCGGGTCCTATACAAATAGGGCAGGCAGCAGAATTTGATTATTCAGGATCACAAGCTTGTAAATCTTTACGTGAAGAGGGTGTAAAAACAATCCTTGTTAATTCAAATCCGGCTACAATACAGACAGATTTGGAAATAGCTGACAAAATATATTTAGAACCTTTGACACCAAAAATTGTTGCTAAAATAATAGAAAGAGAAAATCCTGATGCCTTACTTCCAACAATGGGCGGACAAACAGCGTTAAATGTTGCCACAAAGCTATCAGAAATGGGGGCACTTAAAGATATAAAAGTTATAGGGTCATCAATTGAAACAATACAAAGAGTTGAAGATCGTGAAATGTTCGCTAATTTTATGAAAAAAATTGGTGAACCTGTACCTAAATATAGGGCTGTAAATTCTGTTGAAGAAGCATTTGAAGCCGTTGAAGAAATAGGATTCCCAGTTATAGTACGTCCTGCATACACCCTTGGAGGAACTGGCGGTGGAGTAGCTAAAAATAAAAAAGAGCTTGAAGAAGTAGTTTCTCATGGACTTAAGATGAGTCTCGTAAATCAAGTTTTAATAGATCAATCCGTCATTGGATGGAAAGAGTTTGAATATGAAGTGATGAGAGATAGAAAGGGCACATGTATCACTGTATGTAATATGGAGAATGTAGATCCTATGGGTATTCATACAGGTGAAAGTATAGTAGTTGCTCCAGCCCAGACTCTAAGCGATGAAGATAATCAAAAACTACGTAGTGCTGCATTAAAAATAATAGATGCATTAGGTATAGAAGGTGGATGTAATATTCAATTTGCATTAAATCCTGAAACTGGAGATTATTTAGTAATAGAGGTGAACCCAAGAGTTAGTAGAAGTAGTGCTTTAGCTTCTAAAGCCACTGGATATCCAATAGCAAAAATAGCTGCAAAAATTGCTATTGGACTTACATTAGATGAAATTCAAAATGATATTACAAAAGAAACTCCTGCTTCTTTTGAACCTACTTTGGATTATGTTGTAACAAAAATACCAAGGTGGCCGTTTGACAAATTTAGAGAAATAGACAGAAGAATAGGAGTTCAAATGAAATCTACAGGAGAAGTAATGGCAATTGGACGCACAATTGAAGAATCTTTCCATAAAGCAATAAGATCTCTAGATATAGGAAAAGAAGGATTTTATGATACAAATGTAACTGAAGAAGATTTGAAATATCCAACCGATAAAAGATTATTTAAGATATATTCTGCATTAAAAAAAGGTTGGAGTATTGAAAAAATTCACAAACTTACAAAAATTGACAAATTTTTCTTGTATAAAATTTTGAACATAGTTAAGTTTGAAAAAAAATTAACTAAAAAATCTATTAAAGATCCCAAGATTCTTCGCAAAGCAAAGAGGATGGGATTTTCTGATAAAAAATTAGCTGAGATATGTAATGTAAGTGAAAGATACATTAGGAAATTAAGAAGAAAATATGGCATAAGACCTGCATATAAAATTGTTGATACATGTGCCGCAGAATTTGAAGCTAAAACTCCATATTATTACAGTACTTATGATGATGTTGATGAAGTAGAGGTAAGTGATAAAAATAAGGTGTTAATAATTGGATCAGGACCTATAAGAATAGGACAAGGAATAGAATTTGATTATTGTTGTGTACATGCAGCTTTAGCACTTAAAAATGAAGGATTTGAAACTATAATGGTTAATAATAATCCAGAGACTGTTAGTACTGATTATGATGTGTCTGACAAACTTTATTTTGAACCACTTACTGCAGAGGATGTTTTAGAAATAATTGAGAAGGAAAAACCTGATGGTGTTATTGTACAATTTGGTGGTCAAAGTTCCATAAATTTAGCTGAAGATTTGGAAAAAGAAGGGGTTAAAATATTAGGTACACCTTATGAAAGTATAGATAAAGTAGAAGATCGTGAGCGATTTACTAAAGTTTTAAAGAAGTTAGGTATACCACATCCGCCTTATGGAATTGCCAGATCATTTAAAGAAGCAAAGAAAATTGCAAAGAAAATAGGGTACCCTGTTTTAGTAAGACCTTCCTATGTTCTTGGTGGAAGGGCAATGGAAATTGTATATAATGATAAAGAACTTAAAGAATATATAGAAGAAGCTGTTAAGGTTTCTCCAAGACATCCAATATTAATAGATAAATTTCTTGAGGATGCTATTGAGGTAGATGTTGATGCTTTATCTGATGGTGAGGATGTCTTTATAGCTGGAATAATGGAGCATATAGAAGAAGCTGGAGTCCACTCAGGAGATTCTGCTTGTGTAATACCTCCTCAAACTTTAAGTAAAGAAACTATTGAAACTATAGAAGAATATACTAGAAAACTAGCATTAGAGTTAAAAGTAGTTGGATTGATAAACATACAATATGCTGTTAAAAATGAAAATGGAAAACCTAAAGTATATGTGTTAGAAGCTAATCCACGTGCAAGTCGTACAGTTCCATTTGTTAGTAAAGCAATTGGTATCTCTTTAGCTAAAATTGCGGCAATGCTAATGGTTGGTAAAAAATTATCTGATTTTAACTTAAAAAATAGAAAACTTAAACATGTGGCTGTGAAAGAATCTGTTTTTCCATTTGTTAAATTGCCAGGGGCTGACGTAAGATTAGGTCCAGAAATGAAATCCACAGGGGAAACTATGGGAATTGATAAAAATTTTGGATTGGCATATTATAAATCACAACTTGGGGCTGATATGAAAATCCCAACAAGCGGTAATATATTAATTAGTGTTAAGGATTCTGATAAAGGAAAAATAAAAGATATTGTTAAAAAGGCTGAAAAACTAGGATTTAACATTATTGCAACAAAAGGAACTGCTGAAGCCATCAAAGATGTTGTAAAGAATGTTAAAGTTATAAATAAAGTAAGTGAAAAATCACCAAATATCAAAGATGCTTTATTAAATGGAGAGATCGATTTAGTTATTAATACACCTCATGGTAAACGATCTATGGATGATGGATATATAATGCGTAGAATGGCTGTAGATTTGGGAATTCCATATATAACTACACTTGCTGGAGCCAGAGCAGCTTTAAATGCAATTGAAGCTGTTAAACAAGGTAAGATAAATGTTAAATCATTAAATGAATATCATAAAGAGCCGGACCCTGCAGTTACTTAAGGAAATCCTTTATCCTCTCAGCACTCCTTCTCATCTCCAACCTTATTAATCCCAAATTAACATCCTCATCTGTCAAAACGACCAATATTCCTTCACCAACATCCTTCATAAGCATTTTTCCTCTTGATCCTTCAATCATTACCTGTTCCAAAGGTTCCTGTTTTAATTCTTCAACAGATTCCTTTGCAGCCCCAAAAATAACTGATGACCTTGCAGCAACAATTTCAGCATCCATATCTGAACCCAATTCACTCTCAATTATCAATCCATCCTTACCAACAACCAACGACCCATTAACACCATCTATTCTGGTTAAATCTCTTAACACTCTTGAGATCATTTTACTCCCTCTAAAATCTTTTTATTGTTGATGTAATAATATTTATTTTATCATGAAATTAAAATAATTTGGTAGGTATACAACAAACTAAGGGTGGTTCTTTGTTTACAATATCATCAGTTGAAGAGTTATGGGAACTTAATCCATTTATAGTAGTTGGATGTGGAGGTGGAGGAGAAAAATTTGCAAGTTTTGAAGGAGTGGAAACTGTAGGTTTTGTAGATGATGATCCAAAGAAACAAGGGAAAAAATTTTGTGGACTAAAAATACATTCAAGTTTAGAATATTTATTAAAAACAACAGATGCTAAAAGTGTTGCTATAATGTTGCCAATAGGTGCTGAAGCTTCTGCATTAAGATATGCTGTACAAGCTATCGAGCATGGTAAAAATGTAGTAACATCGTTTAGGTCCCTACCATTGTCTGAAAATCCTTCATTAGTAAAACTGGCACAAGAAAGAAATGTTGTTATAAAAGAAATAAGTCCTAGGTTAGACAATGTAAAAAAGATTTTTGGAGTTGCACCTTCTAAATGTACAGAAGTTTTACCTAAAATAACTTATAAACATAAATCTCCTGTTGTATATGTTGGAGGTACTTCACAAGAATGTGGAAAACGCACAACTACAAGATTATTAGGAAAGGAAGCTAAAAAAAGAGGTATAAATGCGGCGGTGATTTCAACTGACGAGATGGGGATAGAAAGAGATATAGATTTTAATTTCAGAGCAGGTAGCCTATCAGCTATGGATGTAGCTTCAGCTGTCATGGGCGCAATAAAATATATAGAAGAAAAAAAAGATCCCGACATAATTTTTGTTGAAAGTCAAGCAAGCTTAACAGAAAGAGGGAATCCGCACCCAAGAGGATTGTCAGCCTCAATACTCATAGGATCAAGTCCGGATGTTACAGTTTTATGTCATCGTCCAAATCACCCATTTAGAAAACCTCGTGGTATAAAAGATGAAATAAGAGCTATAGAGGCATTAGAGCCTACTAAAGTAATTGCTATTTCTTTAAATCTTCGAAATATAGTGAAAAAAGAAGATTTAATTCAAAAATATAAAGAAAGGTATAATTTACCTGTGTTTGATGTTAAGAATGATGGAGCATCTGAATTATTAGATATAATTCTGGAATATATAGGTGGGTCAAATGAAAAAATTAATTGATACATTTAAAAAAAATTTGGGTTTAAATGAAGAAATTACAGAAAAAGAAGTTATAGTGCCAGAACATGAACCTTATAAAATAATACTCTCAAAGATAACTACGGCAGAAGAGTTAGATGAACTTATTGATGAATTGATAGATGGAAACACGTTAATTTTAAATTTAGATTATTTAGAGAAAAATTTTCCTGAAGATGTTGAAAAAGTCGGCGAAAAAATAAAGGAAATAAAGAAAGAATTAGATATTGAAACTATATTACTATGTAAAAATGAAAAAGTATTAATGATTACACCACCTGAAATCAAGATTGTCAAAAAATCTAGCCCTGGTGTTTAGTTTGGAATTACCTATAACAAGGCCAATTAAAGAGGGGTTTGGGGACGAAATAAATTTCAAAAAACTTCTGGAAAATTTGACAAAGGAAGAATTTACAGGTTTTATTAGAGTTACACATGGTTCTGATGAGGGTTACATTCTTTTTAAGAAAGGCTATCAGGTTGCCGCATCATACAGTTCGGATGTTAGGGAAAAAGCTTTAAATAAAATATTAGAAGTATCCAATGATGAAAAATCGTTTATAGAAGTTTTTAAATTAAAAAATGATCAAATTGACTACTTAATAGATATAAACAAATTTTACAAATTAGATAAACCAGTTAAATATTCAGAATCAACTAGCAAGAAAAAATTGAAAAAAGAAAAAGCTGAAGTGAAGAAGGAGAAAGCTAAAAAAATAAAGAAAAGTAGTGTTAGTCGCGAAGAATTATTAAAGAAATATCGTATAAAAGAATTAAATGAAGAAGAAGTTGAAAAGATTTTAGGTGAATTTCTACCAAAAAAGAAAAAGGAAGAAGTAAAGTCAAATAACATAAATATAAAATTGGATGAAATAAAGCCAAAATTAATTCAAAAAATAAAAAAATCGGTCTCTAACATTCCAAATATAAGGGATGTAAATGTTTTGTTGACTTTTGAAAATAAACCTAATTTTAAAGGGAAAATTAAAATCGCTGCTAAATACAAAAGAGGATTATTATTGAAATTACAAGATGTAAAGGAGGAAATTAAAAAATTAAAAGAAAAAATTATAAACACTGTGGAAAAGATTCTTGTCGATGTTTTCGGCAGTGAAAAGATTCTTAAAAAAGTTGAGATCGAGGTAACAATAAGGTGAAAAAATGACGAGAGTTATAGTTGTTGCTTCTGGAAAAGGCGGTGTTGGAAAAACTGTAGTTACAGCAAATTTAGGTGTTGCACTAGCAAAATTTGGTAAAAATGTTGTAATTTTAGATGCAGACGTTGCAATGGCTAACTTAGAATTGATTCTTGGAATGGAAGGAAAACCTGTTACATTACACAATGTTTTAGCTGGCGAAGCTCCAATAAAAGATGCTATTTATGAAGGACCAGAAGGTGTAAAAGTAATACCTGCAGGTATTTCTCTCAGTAGTCTTCGTAAAGTTAAATTAGAAAGATTAGAGAAAGTTTTGGAAGAATTGTTGGAAGAAACTGAAATATTGCTAATTGACGCACCTGCTGGGCTTGAAAAGGATGCAATTACAGCTTTAGCAGCTGCAGATGAAGCCTTATTAGTAACAACGCCTGAAATTCCTTCAGTCAGTGATACACTCAAAACAAAAATTGTTGCATCAAAACTAGGCCTTGATATCTTAGGCGTTGTTATAAACAGATATCAAGATAATGACATGTTTTTAACTCCAGAAGAAGTTGAGAAAATATTGGAAACACCTGTTTTAGCAATAATACCTGAAGATCCTGAAGTTAGTAGAGCCAGTGCATTTGGAGAACCATTAGTTACTAAAAATCCAAAATCTCCAGCCGCAAATAGTATAATGAAATTAGCTGCAGATTTAATTGGTGAAAAATATAAACCAAAACTACCTGATAAGACAAGTGTTATTGAAAAATTAATTTCAGTTTTTAAAAGAAGGTGAATAATTTTGGATTTAGATGTTGTAAGTATTGGAAGCTGTAATATGGATATTATTTTAAGAGTACCATCATTTGTAGAGCCAGACAGTGAAATGTATGTAGAAAAAATATATATGCAACCAGGTGGCCCTGCTTTTAATTTTGCAGTTAACATGGCTCGTTTAAAATTTAATACATGGATAATAGCAAGAATAGGCATGGACAGATTTGGAGAGATAATTAAAAAAACTCTTAAAAAAGAAGGTGTGAATATCGAATATTTACAGGAATCAGAAATTCCTACAGGTGTAGCATTTATTAGTGTAGATAAAAAAGGTAGAAGATCTGTATATTCATATATGGGTGCAAATGCAACATTAGATTTCAGTAAAAAAGATATTAAACGTATCAAAACTGCTGATGTAGTATATTTATCTGGAACTTATTGGGAAACTGCACTAAAAGTTTCTAAAAGAGCAAACATTTTTATCTATAATCCAGGATCTATTATAGCGAACTTTGGAACAAAAACATTGTCAAAAATTTTCAAGCACACCTATATTTTGTTTGCAAATGAAAAAGAATTGAAAAAACTTACAAATTTAAATATTGAAAAAGGTGCTAGAATTTTACTAGATTTAGGTGTGAAGATTGTTGTAATTACAAGAGGAAAAAAGGATGCAATTGCAATAACAGAAAATAAAATAGTTAGATGCCCAGCAAAAAAATTAAAGGTTGTAGATACAACAGGAGCCGGCGATGCATTTGCGGCAGGATTTATAGCTAAATGGCTAAAAAATGAAAATTTAAAAAATTGTTTAAGATTTGGGCATCAAAAAGCAGCTCAATGTATAAAAAATTATGGATCAATGCAATTATCTTAAACTTAACCTAAGAATTTTCTAAGATTTGCAGCCTCAAGTATACTTTCTTTTATGCTATCTGTTCCATCTGTTGCTAAGAGATGATATATTTTTCTACTAATGTTTACATGTTTTCTATCTTCTTCAACTTCTGGGAAATGTTCTCTAACAGATTTTTTTAAAGAATCTGTTATAAGTGGAGATTCCCAGTCAAGATATTTTAATGCATCATAAAAATCTTTTTCAAAATTAACATATATATCGCTCAGAAAATCTATATCTTTCTCTGATAATGCATCAAAACCAAGAATTTCTGGTGGTACTCCAATAGAATACAACACACAGGTAAAGGTTATTGCTCTTGGTAATACAATATTTCCCATTTTTCTAGAGTATCCAAAAAGACCTATATGCAGTTTTCTTTTTCTTCTACTAGGTACAAATCTAGATAACCTATTGATTATAGATGCAACATTTGTAATTTGTTTTTGATATTGTTCAGTATATTTATTTATGATATCTAGGGATTTTTCAATGTCAACAATGTCAGCATTTTTTTTCTTTTTTGATTTGAGTTTTTTAATGGCCTTTGAAACATCGCTAGGTGGATTGTCATATTTAAATGAAGATTGAATTGTGAAAGTATGAACACTTGGGTATTCCGCTATAATTTGATCAACTGTTTTAGGTTTTAAATTTCCCCGGAAAGGAGCAGATCCAATTCCTATAATGGGATATATATCTATGGATATTTTTTCAGCTAGTTCATCTAACTTCATTAATGCTATTTTATTCAATAACAAGGCAGAAATCATTCCATAATTCATGGCTGGGTCTGAACGTGCAAGAAAAACTCTTTGATATTCAAAATTTTTATCTCTAAGATAATTTTCTGTAATCTTATCAGAGTTTAACATTGATTTGTAATCCTCAAATAAAGGTATTACGTTTATTTCTTTAGGTTTAAAACTCCCAATCCATTCTTTTACAGTTATATCTTTCTTCCTAATTAACATCTTTTCTTTTCCAGCTACAAACTTCTTATAATAATAATATATCCTATTTAAATCATTGGCTGAAGTTGTCATTGGTAAAATTACTTCAAAAATAGGGGCAATATCTTCACCATAGAATACCTTTGCTGTATCGTAGGATCGAGGTATACTTTCCAATGTTTCAATTAAAATTTTAGATTCGGCTCTTTCTATTGCGGGATTTGGTACTCTTAATGTCAAAAATACATCTTTTCCTAATTTATTTTCTCTAAAGAATAATTCATATTTTGTTAAAAGTTTTTTTACTACATAGTTATCTACTTCTTTTCCTTCACAATCCCACATCTGTTCATCGCAACCCAAATGTGAAAAAACATAGTAAGTTTCTGTAACTTCATCTTCACCTTTTATTTCACTGTTAGGTGAAAAGAAAGGAGGGTTAACATTGTCAGGGTGTTGAGTACTCATACATCTTGGTATATACATTCTATTTCACCCTTTTCCCGCATTTTAATTTTAATTCTTTTTTTACTTCACTTTTTAGTTTTCTGAATTTTTCTCTGGTCTTTTCAAATTCCTTTAAATTTGTAATTAAAACTCCTTTCTTTAATTCTTCTTGCCTAGATGCAACAAGTTCATCTAAAGATATTAACATTCGTAGAATGCTCATATACAATTTTTTATATTGTCCAGGAGGTGTTATTTTTTCATAATCAAAAAATATTGATTCAATATTTTTCTTTAAAATATTTAAGTTTTCTATTTCATTTTCTCTTTCTGAAAGATCTTTTAAATTTTTGCTAAATGATTTTAACAAGGATAAAACTACATATGTAGTATCTGTAATAGTTTTTTGACTTTTTCTCAAAAATTGGCATTCAGTCATTTCAAACATCTTAATCACTAGGAATAACTATGTTTAACTTTTGGCTTTAAAGAATTCATCAGGTTTTAAAACACTTATTCCTGTTATCTTACCCACAATTTCTATCTGAATAACCCATTTTCCATTTTTGTCTGGGATTAAGTTTAATTCATCTGTTAAAGCTTCTTCCACCTTTTCCACAACTTCATCTTTGTTTATTTCACTTCCTCTTAAATCACATCTAACACTGAAAGTATCATTAGCCTTTACTTTTTTACGACATAAATTGACCACCTTATTGACAATACTGTTGATATTTGTTTTTACTACGGCTTCAATGGGGATAATTTTAGAAATATTTGGTAAATTTGCATTTGCTATTATTTTCACTGCTAATTTAGGATCCATCGTCAAATTTATTAAAAGAAGATTTGGAAAATTTGATTCTTTTATATCTAAAACTGGTTCATAATCTTTTAACAATAATTCTATCTCTTCTGATCCAACAATTTCTTCTCCTTTACGACCAGCAAATGTAACCAAAAGATTAAATTTTGTACTAATTTTACTTCCTCCTGTCTATTTCATCTCCATAAGCTTCTTTTGGTACTATTGCCTTAGTAACAATGGAAACACCAAAAATTTTTATTAAATCACCAGGTATGAATGGTAAAATACCCATTGCAAGTATATTCCAAATTGTGGGTTGGATGCCCTTGCTCATTTGCCAAAATGCTAAACCAATTGCACCTGGTACATAAATAAGTACAAAGTTAGCTATCAACATTAATATCAATATATGCTTAAATTTTCTTGCAGAAATATATCTGTCAATGAAATGACCTATAAATAATGATGCAAGGATAAATCCAATTAAGTATCCTCCTGTTGCACCTAATAATACTGTAATACCTCCTTTTGCACCTGCAAACCATGAAATACCTGCTGCTCCTAAAATTACATAAAATAGTTGGCTAATACCTCCCCAATATCTACCAAGAATAACTCCAGACAATAAAACAGCGAAAGTTTGTCCGGTTATAGGTACAGGAGTCCAAGGTAATGGTATGACAATTTGTGCCATAATGCCAGTCATGGCTGCAACTGCCAGTGACATAATAGTCTTAACTACAACGCCTTGCGATGTCCTCCATTTAAAAAAGTTGTAACGTATTTCATAATATTTTTCTAAGTTCATTTAGCTCACCTCCTTTTAAAACTTAAACTAAGTAAATAAAAATTCACAAGCCTCTATAACATGTTTTTTGTCTTCTTCAGCAGCTTTTCTAATTTTGACAGTAATATCATGGAATAGCTTGTTAATTATAGATCTTGTTAAATCATTAAAAATTTTTTCGGGATTATTAGAAGTTTCCAACATTTTTAAAGCTTTTTTAACTTCTTTATTTCTTATCTTCTCTGCCTTAATTCTAATTTTTGATATGATTTCTTCAACCTCTTTATGTTTTAACATTTTTTCAAGAGATATCATTTCTTCCTCTATAATTTTCTCCGCCTTTTCTGCTTCTTTTTCTCTTTTTTTACGATTTTTTTCAGCTATAACTCTAAGGCTATCTATGTCAAATACATTAACTCCAAGATCTTTTACTCCTTCCTCTACATCTCTAGGATTTGCTATATCGATTATTATTACAGACTTCCGCCTTTCAGGAGGAATTTTTTTAATTCGTTCCCGAGTTATTACAGGGTGTGGAGCTCCTGTAGCACTTATGATTATGTCCACATCTTTTATTACATCTTTTAATTTTTCAAAACGTATAGCACGTCCTCCTAATTCTTTTGCTAATTTTACAGCCCTATCATATGTCCTATTAGCAACTAAAATTGCTTCAAGATTTTTATCTGCCAATGATTTAGCAACCAATGTACCCATTTCTCCAGCTCCAACAACTAAAACTTTTTTATTTTCCAAACTTCCACATATAGATTCTGCTAACTCAACTGCTGCAGATCCTATAGATACAGATCCCTCACTAATTTTTGTTTTTTTCCTTACTACTTGTCCAACATGGATCGCCTTATTGAATATTAATTCCAAAAGGTCACCACATGTTCCATTATTTTGTGCTTGTAATTTAGCATCCTTTATTTGTCCCAAAATTTGTGTTTCACCTATTATCATTGATTCTAGGCCAGACGCTAATTTTAATAAATGCAATATTGCTTTTTTATTTTTTTCAATGATTACATCCATATTTTTAAAGATATTTTCATCAAAGTTATCAGTCACAATATAATATTCCACGCGATTACAAGTTTTTATGCTGACACATTCTTTTATTTTACCTGCTTTCCATAAAGATTTAATGATTTTTGCCATCCTTGGAGCAGATTCCTCCAATGTTTTTACATCTGCCATCTTGTGGTCAACTCTAATGTTGATGATCATTGAAATTTTCCTCACCTCTGCAATAATTTATCAACATAATTTTTGGCTTTTTCTAAGTTTCCATCTTTTAGATATTCTTTGATTTTTTTGTCATTAAATAGTTTGTATAATATTTTTTTCCTTTCTCTATGGTCATTGAATAAATTTTTAATTTTTTTTCGTGCATAATTTTGTAGTTCAACATTTAAAACATCTTCTTCATTGATACAGGATTTTATTTTTTCTTTTAAATATTTAGCCATTAGTGGACTTTTACCCTTAGTAAAAATAGAAATTTGAATATCATTAATAGAAAAAACCGAAGGAATCGCTATATTACCTTTAATTAAGTCATCTGCACGATTTACTAATTTATTTTTAGCAAGTTTAGTGGCTTTTTCATTTAAATATTTATCAGGAGTTGCTACAATTACAATGTCTGCCCATTTTATCCATTTTTCCATTTCATGAAGTGGTTTAGTATTAAAATTTCTTAAAGATTTATTACTACCTAGAATAACTTCTGCTCCAGCTTTAATAAATTTTTTTGCTCTCCTTCTTGCAACTTCTCCGGAGCCAAGTACAAATATTTTTTTTCCAGTTACATTTAAAAAAATAGGTATCCAAGCCATTTTTATCTATTTATTTAAATTTTTAAGCCTTAAAAGCTTCATTGCGGTTCTAATATCATAATCACAATCTTCTAAAGTCGATTTTGCTTCTTCAACTGATACATTAAAAGCTTCTGCTAATGCCTTTATTGTATCTTCTTCACTATATTTCGCCTTATTAGTAAGTTTTTCTGCCAGTTTTTTCTTTAACTCCATGTATTCATCTACATCCATGTTTATTTTCCTTAGAACATGGTCTCTGATTGGACAAGGTTTCGATGGTTTACAACACCATACTAATGATCCAAAACATGTTTCTTTACCTGCCCCTAACCTAGTATTTTTTGCAAATTCTTTTTTGATTTTAACATATTCCTCTGGTGTTAATTTTGCTTTTTTAAGTGCATCATGGATTGGACATGGTTTTATTGGAGGGCAACAAAAAGCTAAACCTCTGATATCTCCTCCTCTACAAATATGTGATGGTGCATCTTCCCAACCCATGTTTACCCTCCATCATCCTTCCACAGACATTTTCTTTTTTTCTTCTGGAGTTAATTCTTCTACAATGTCTTCAGGGTCGCCGATTTTCAATATTTTTCCACCTCTCATCAACGCTGCCCTGTCACAAACTTCTAAAACAAAATCCATATCGTGAGATACTATAATATATGTCTGATCAAGTTCTTCTCGTGATTTAAGAATTGAATCACTAACCTGTATTCTCGTAATTGGATCCATTGTACCTGTAGGTTCATCTAGAATTACAATTTTAGGTTCTTTTATTAATACCTGAGCTAAAGCAACTCTGTGTCTTTCACCACCACTTAACTCATCTGGCATTTTATGTAGCAATTCTTTTGCTTTTTTTTCATTAAACCCTACTGCTTTAAGTACATATACAGCTTTCATCCTAGCAAATTCTGCAGGTAACTCAAGATTTATAGCATCAGTTAAATTTTCTAGTATTGTTCTATGAGGATATAAGCTGAATTCTTGATGTAATATACCAATATAAGGAATAACTCTTCCTCTTTTTGTGGGCCCCTTTTCTTTCATATTTATCCATTCGTCACCTAAACGGATACAAACATCGCCATCGCTAGGATCTGTTAATCCTGCTATCATTCGAGACAATGTTGTTTTTCCTGCACCACTTAATCCAACTATTCCAAATATTTCTCCCTCATAAACATCGAAAGATACACCATCAACAGCTTTGACCATACCTCTTTCAATTGAATAATAATGTTTTTTAAGATTTCTTACTTTAATTATTGGATTAACAAATTCAACACGTTTTCTTTCTTTTAATTCTGGGACATGTTCAAGGAATTTACCCACAACCGTCTCAGGATCTCCTTCTTCAACAACTTCACCTTCATCTAACCATACAACATAATCAGGCAATTCTTTCATAACTTCTGGCCAGTGAGAAGTCACAACCATCGTAATATTTTTTTCTTTAACACCTTTAACAAGTGCTGAATGTACTAAATCGGCAGTTCTTGGATCTAATGTACCAGTTGGTTCATCAGCTAAAAATAACATTGGATTCTTAGCTAATTGTCTAGCAAGAACAACTCTTTGCTTTTCACCACCACTTAAGTCTCTTGCTATATGTGTTATCCTGTGTGTTAATTGTACCATCTCCAATAATTCTATAGCTTTTGGAACACTTTTTTCATATTCTAGCTCATCAATTGCTTTAATCACATTGTCAATTACAGGTTCATCTTCATATAAAGCAAAAGTTCTTTGTAGCATTATTGCAGTTCTTTTTCTAATAGCTGCAAATAATTTTCTATCACAATTCCAAAAATCTACTTTTTTAAATTTAAATTTTCCACCACATAGACAATCTTTACCTTTATATGAGGGCGGTTCTACACGCATACACTTAGGACATATCGCTATATTATATATAACACTGCCTTCTGTTGGTTTATAATCTCTCATCCCTCTTAGCATGTTTATTAATACTGATTTACCGGCTCCACTTTTTCCTAATATTCCAACAACTTTTCCTTCATCTATTTTTAAATTTAAATTTTTTAAAGCATATTTTCCGTTAAATGCCTTACTAACATTTTTTAATTCTATGAAGTTCATGAAAAATCACCTTCATGAAAAGTATTATGTTTAGGTATAGTTAAATTTTTTTCAGGTCGAAATCAATTTTTCCACCAAGAGCTGCACGTGCTATGGATATACCATCTGCACCACTTTTCAACATATTTCTAGCTGATTTGATGTCTCTTATGGAGTTGTTACCAATTAAAAATGCATTTTTTATGGCACTGCTAACTTTTTTTACAGAATTTAAATCTGCACAATCAGCGCCTGGCTTCATAGCATCAAAATGTATATAATCACAACCTATATCATCAAGTAATGATGCTACCTCTCTTTCATCGACCCCTGGAACATTAGCTCTAAATTTAACAGAAACAGGTTTATGTGCTTTTTTTACAACCTCTGTAACATATTCTTCTAAAAAATCCAAATCATAAAGTAATGCCTGCCCACAACCCAATTCTATTATTTCTTTTTGTCTACAGTGGGCATTTATTTCTATTATGTCAATACTTTTAATTTTAGATATTTTGATTATTGGATCAGGAGTCACAGAACGCAAATTCACTGAAACTAATACATTACTATAGTATTTTTTAATTTTTTCAGATTCTTTTTTTATAATATGAGGTAATTTTTGGGGCTCGATGTCAAATTCAGGCCTTCCTCTTTTAATCATTTTTTTTCCAGCAGTAGCAGTGAGATTATCAGCGTTATAGCCTCCTAAAGTAACCATATCAAATCCATATGGTATCAATTTTAAACAAAAATCAGCATTTGTTATTCCAGCCATTGGTGCCAAGACTTCAATTTATCATCTCCTTCTCTTCAATCATGTGGACTAGACTGGATGTATTACCTTCTCTTATTGCTTCTAGTGCTAAATCTGCAAGATTTGCAGCCTTATATGCTGTAGATGCTTTTCCCACACCTGCTTTTAATTCTATATTTAGTTCTTCATCAACAATTTTTAAAATTTTTAATAAAGCATTTGTTTTCACACCATTACATAAGGACATAAAGTTATCTCCACCAATAAAGAATATAAGCGCCCCTTTTTTGAAAAGTTCATCCATTAATATTTGATATACTTTATTAACAAAGAGAAATGTGTCATATGCAGATACCGTATCTGTCAATTTTTTAGTTATACCATTAATGTCAATATGAGCTATCTGTACAAATCCATTTTCAGCTATACTATCTACAGCTAAAATTTCTTTACGTTTTGGAGATTGTGCACTACCATATTTTTGAAGGGCCTTTGTGGCATTGTATTGTGCATCATATGGCGTGTTTCCAGCCCCTATTCCCATACTTATTGTGATTGGATATCTATTCCCTATAGATTTTTGAATGTGTTTATGGTCTTCAATAGATATATTATTGCTAATTGCAAGCATGTTATCAAAACGTGTAAAAAAAACTAATCCTCCTCTTGCGGCGAATTGTTGCTCAAGATCTGCATACAATTCTGCTTGTAATATTTGTAAATCGGATTCTGCTTTTGGAGAAGGAGTCACTGTCCAAGGACCATAATTATCTATCTGTATCAAAGTCATCTGTATCATATATTCCACCTAACACTACTTTCGCCACTCTTACTTTGTCTTTAATATTTCTCATTAATATATTCGTCGTTTTAACATCTTTTATTATTTTTTCTACTTTTTTTAAATGAATATCTTTATTATCTAGTACAAATCTATCTAAAAAATCTTTATACATGAGACACACACCATAAGATGTAGGTTCATATCCAATTGCCTTCATAAATTTAGCTGCAGGTCCACTAAAAGGTTTATTACCCAAAAATGGTGAAACTGCTGCAACATAAACTTTTTTTAATGCTTTTTTTACACCTTTCATCGATATTATTGGTCCTATAGATGTAACCGGATTTGAGGGACCAATTACAACTATATCAGAATTTTCTATTGATTCTATAACCTTAGGGGCAGGTTTAACATTTTTATAGGAAACATCAAGTACATTTGGTTTTGCATTTTTTTCTATTAAAAATTCGTGAAATTTCATCTCACCTTCATCTGTTATTATCTTAATATTTGACTCTTGATTACTCATTGGTAAGACTTGTGCTTTAATACCAAGTATTTTTCTTTGTATGTCTACAGCCTTTGATAAGTCATATTTTTCCTTTAAAATTGTTTTTTGAATTTTAAAAGCTCTATCTTTATCTCCAATTTTAAGTAATTCTGGACAACCTAATTTTTTGAGATATTCATGAGTAACAAATGTGTCATCTCTTCTACCATACCATGTTTTTTCATTTACAATATCTGCAAGAGTATATAACACTGTATCTACATCTGGAGCAATGTACAAACCTCTATAGTAAAAATTTTCAACTGTATTGACAATTATGGTTAAATCTTCTTCCTTTATTAATTTTTTTAATCCTTGGATTAACTTAGGCCCACCTGTTCCTCCAGATAATACTGTTATCATCTAAACACATCATATTCTTTTTTTCTTAATAAAAGTTTAGCGTTTCCATCGCCTTTAAGATGATCAAATTTATATCCACGTACTATAACTACGGGTATTCCTTCATTTGCTTGCCCCATAACCATTGATGCTGCCGAAGCAATTTCATCTGCCACCGCAATTTTCGTTGTTTTTAATTTTCGGCCATAAAGATCTTTTTCACCCCTTCTGTCCCATAGTGGATTTATTCCTGCCACTCCAACTGCAACACCTATTCCTCCATCTCTAAATGGTCTCCCTTGTGTATCTGATATTATTACAGCTATATCTTTCCCAGTTTCTTTTTTTATTTTATTATAAATCGTTTTAGCACTTTTATCTGGATCTTTGGGAAGTGGTTTTGCAAAACCTTTTTTAACGTTGGACTCATCTACACCTGCATTTGCACATACAAAACCATGATGGGTTTCTGTAATTACAAAATCATGACCTATCTTTACCAACTCTTCAGATTCTCTTAAAATAACTTCCACTAATTTAGGATCTTTATTTATCTTTCTTGCGAGTTTTTTAGCAAATTCACTACATTCAACTTTATTTAAATCTATTAAATTACCTTCTGCTTTAGACACAATTGTCTCAGCGACAACAATAATATCATTATTCTTTATTCCTACCTTTTCCTTTTCTGCACATTTTATTATTAATTTACCTAAATCATCTCCTTTTTTAATCATTGGTAATTTAATACCTATTAGTTCAATTTTCTGCATTTAAGCACCTTGCATACATTTCCCATTTTTCTTTTTTAAAAGCAGCTGCAGCAGTTACTGGATGTGTAAATTTCTTAAAAATACCTTTATTTAAAATAAAATCTACAGCTTCTTTAGCATTTTTTGCTTCAAATTTTACTTCTTTAGGTACATTATGCTTATACACTGCTATATAATATGATTTCATTGGTTTAATTTTTTCGATTCTTATGAAATCTTTTGTAACAATTCCTATGTATCCTTTTTTATTATTTATTACACCTGCAATTCTTGGTGTATTATATTCATCTTTTTCATAATCAAAAACAAGAAGTGCTAAAGTCATTGCATCCTTCATGTTCATGCCTGATTCAATCTTTTCAGCTATAATATCTGTGTGTGATCCATTTGAAACAACTGCAACATCATCAACTATTCTTATACAATTATAGGAAATATATGGATTTTTAAAAATTTCTTCTTCATGTCCTTCTTTAGGAACAATACTTATTTTATTTTTAAATATTTTTGCTACTCTATTTGGAAAGGATCTACTAGACACACGATATGCTACATAATATCCATTTTCATTGCTTCCAACAACTAAAAATCTTCCAACATACAAAAATACACACCTCCATTACTTATTTATAATAATTAAAATTTAATATAAAAATCATGATCAAGGGGATTTTGAGGTATCAATTACAAATTGAAGGTAAAGTTGTAACGATTGACGAAAGAAAAATTAGATTACTCCGAGGTATTAAAAGATATGGTTCAATTAAAAAGGCATCGGAAAATTGTAGAATTCCATATAGGACAGCGTTAAAGTATATTAAATCTATGGAAGATGAATTAGAGTCTAAGATAGTTATTACAAAAAGAGGTGGGCTTGGAGGAGGAGGGAAAACTAGATTAACAACTACTGGTGAGAGAATCTTACTTGAATATCAAAAATTGAATTATTTGATTAAAAAGCACAAACATGTAAATGAGTTGGAGGGTGTTGTAAAGAAGATAGATAAATCTAAGAGATTAATGATCATTGGTGTCGATAACATTGAAATTGAAGTCCCTTTAGATCCTAAAGTAAAAGAGGGAGATGAAGTTATAGTTTTCATAGATCCTGAGGATATTTTTATAACTTTAGATATACATAAATCAAGTGTTAGAAATATTATAAAAGCAAAAATAGTTGGTGTCAAAGTAAAAAATGGAATTGTAAGTTTAAAGTTGCTAGCTAATAATCTACATTTCTTTGCAGATATAACTAAATATTCGTGGGATAAATTAAAGTTAGATTTAGAAGATGAGGTTTACATAGGATTTAAAGCTTTATCTACAGCTGTTATAAAGAAAATATAACGATTAAGTAGTTCAATCAAGTAATCCCTTAGTACTTTTAATCTTGTTATCCTCTAAAGTAAGTGCATCTGAAATTGCAATTCCCAATGCTTTAAACAATGCTTCTGCTTTATGGTGATCATTTACACCCTCAACTTCACAATGTAAGGTGATTCCATAATTTTTTGCAAAACTATCTAAAAAATGAGGAATGTTTTCTGTTGAAACATCTCCAATTTTTTCTCTTTTAAAACTACCTTTTATTTTAAAAAATGCTCTTCCACTTATATCTACGGCAACCATAGCTAATGAGTCGTCCATAGGTACAATAGCACTTGATATTCTTTTTATACCTTTCTTACTACCAGTACATTTTTTAAATGCTCTACCAAGTACGATTCCTATATCTTCAACTAAATGGTGATCATCAACATCTATGTCACCTTTAGAAGTTATTTCGATGTTAAAATTACCATATTTTGCAAATGTCTCTAATAAATGATCAAGAAATCTTAAAGATGTATTTATTTTATATTTTCCATCGCCATCCAAATTTAATAATATTGATATTTTTGTTTCCAATGTTTCTCTCTCAATTTTACATTTCCTCATAGAAGATCATCTTATTATTTTTATTGCTTGTGTGGGGCACCTGGTAGCACATATCATACATAGATGACAATATTCTAAATTTGTTGCTTTTGCTTTTTTATTAATTTTCCAAATTTTACCACCTTTTGGACATACCAGCCTACATACACCACAACTATTACATTTATCATTTACAATTATTTTCATTTATGTCCCGTTTTTAGTTTTTAATTTAATATATTCACCTATTGCTTCTCTTGTTGTGCCTACCACTGCTCTATATTTTTCTTTACCAATCATTTTCTCTAATTTTCCTTTTACAACAATTTTTTCACCATTCTTTGCCTGGCCTGCATAAGTATGTGTAAATGAAACTACTTCATCAATGTTTGCACCAACATCAGGACCCTTTAAAACCTTCGTATTTTCAACTTTATATACGGCAGGTGTATCAAATGATGCTATATCATCGACAACTGTACATTCAAGCTTTATATCAGCAATTTGTTTATACTTTATTTCTTCCCATTTACCTTCTATTTCACTCCATTTCCTCGTTGCTAAGACATCAAATAAAGTTCCATCTATCAATCCTCTGTTATTTTTTCTTCTTTCATACCAGCAAAATTCTTTGAATGATAATGTATTATCTTTTATACGTTTTTTATACACTTTTTTCCAAGTCTTCAAATCTAAATCTCTCAAGCCATGATTTTTATTTTTTATTTCTGCAAGTTTTTCTCTAACTATTTTATGATTTTTCAAGCCATAAATAACAAAATCAATATCAGATTTTTTTGGATCATAAAGTCCTGGTAATATAGAACCAGAGACTCCCATATATTTATATTGAAGTCCTACTTCATCATGAAAAATTTCTGCAAGTTTTATAACTTTTTGGAGCAATTCCACCTCAGGATTTTCGTTTAAAATTTTCTTTAGTTTTTCATTTGGTTGTAGTATTTTTTTAACCTTTCTTTTAGGAACTGATAACATTTTGATATTATTGTGATAATAAATGTACTCAGTATTTTCTAGAAGTTCGTAGGCTTCCTTTGAATTTACCTTTGAATATTTTTTGTTGTTTATTTGCCTATCACCATTAGGATCTGGAACATATCTTAAAAATGCTATAAATCTATCTTTAGGATGTAAATAAGACACAGTTGCAAAAAAGAGGTCATCTTTCGTGTATATAAAATCACGTGGTCTAGATCTCACCTAACCACCTTCTTTAAGGAAAA